>NZ_LMPY01000021.1:0-52635 GCF_001424445.1 Methylobacterium sp. Leaf361
CAGCCACCGGGCGGGCCCCCGAAGGACGCCCCGGGATCGCTCCCGGGCCGCCGCGGACAGGTGCGGTCAGGAAGCACAAAATAGGAACATTGTCAAGGCAAACTGAGCCGCGCGCCGCGGTCGACGACGCTTCTCCGTCATCGCGAGCGCAGCGAAGCGACCCAGGGCGGCGCACCATCGGCAAGGTCGCCCTGCTGGCTCGCTTCGCTCCGCTCGCAAGGACGTCGGTGCCGAGAAACCATCGGCCGCGGGCACCGTCACATGGGCCGAGCCCTGCCGTCACTCCGGGACGCCGCGGCGCGACTTCGGGATGACGGGCAAGCCGTCGCATCTGCTATGTCGGCACTCCGACCCTCCACCGAACGCGACGCCCGTGGCCATCGACCATATCGATCTCAGCCGGATCGACCTGAACCTGCTGGTCGCCCTCGACGCGCTGCTCGACGAGCGCAGCGTCACGCGGGCCGCCGCGCGGGTCGGGATCGGCCAGTCAGCGATGAGCTCGAGCCTCGCCCGCCTGCGCCGCCTGTTCGACGACGAGCTCCTGACCCGGGCGCCGGACGGGATGCGGCCGACGCCCCGCGCCCTCAAGATCGCCGAGCCGCTGCGCGCCACCCTCCGGCAGGTGCAGGCGCTGGTGCACCGGGAGGAGCGGTTCGATCCGGCCACCGTCGCGCGCACCTTCACGGTGAGCCTGCCGGACAGCGTCGAGGCGCTGCTCGGGCCGCGGCTGATCGCGCAGCTCCGGCGGGACGCGCCCGGCATCCGGCTGCTGCTGCGCTCGGTCGACCGGACCCGGATCCTCGACGAGCTCGACGCCGACCGGGTCGACCTCGCCATCGGCCTGTTCTCGGAGGGGCAACTCCACCACAAGCAGCGCCTCCTCTACCGGGACAGCTACGTGGTGCTGTTCAACGCCGCCCTGATCGGCCTGGAGCCGCCGATCGGGCTCGACGATTACCTGCGCTTCCCCCACGTGCTGACGTCCCTGCGCGAGACCGCCCACGGGGTCGTCGACGACGCCCTCGCGCTGATCGGGCGCTCGCGCACCCTGGCGGTGACGACCCCGCGCTTCCTCGTGGTCCCGTTCATGGTCCGCGCGGCGCCGGTGATCGCCACGATGCACGCCCGGCTCGCCACCTCCTTCGCCAGCGCCCTGGCGCTGAGCGTCAGCCCCGTGCCGGTGCCCCTCGACGACGTGCCCGTGTCGATGCTGTGGCACGCCTCCTACGACCACGACCCGGCCCACCGCTGGCTGCGGGACCTCCTGGTCCGGCTGGCCCACGAGCCGCCGGCGCCGGGCATCATCTGAGCCCGGGGCTCAGAGGCAGGGATCGTCCGCGGCCTCCAGGCGGCCGCTCGCGATCGCCGCGCGGAACAGGGCGAAGTCGGCCGCATTGCGCTCCGCGTAGGCCGCGGCCCAGTCGGCGATCGCCCCGCTCAGGTCGTGGTGCTTGCCGCTGCCGCAATAGCCGGCGATCGCCGCCGCGTCCCCGGTCCGCGCATGGGCGCGCGCCAGCAGCGTCCCGTAGGCGTACGAGAAGGTCAGGAGCGGCGCGCCGGACATCCGCGCCAGCGGGATCGCGCCCTTCAGGTTCTTCATCTGGCGCACGTAGAACGGCCGGCCCGCGATGCTGGTCCAGCCGAGCAGCGGGTCGCCCACCGCCTGGAGCAGGCGCTGGCCGTAGATCACCCGCTCGCCCTCGTGCCCGGAGAACGGCGCCGGCACGCCCGGCAGGTACGGCGCGTGCGCCGGTCGGACCGCCTCCTTGACCTGCAGGAAGAGCGCGTCGGCGTCGGAATTGCCGAACAGCAGGGCGAGGTAGGCCCGGGTCCCGACGCTGCCGACGCCGACGACGCGGTGGGCGACGTCGACCACGTGGTAGCGGTCGAGCATGAAGCGCCGCTCCCGCGGCAGGGTCTCGGCGTAGCGCTCCAGGCCGGTGACGACGCCCTCGCGGGTCGCCGCGTCCACGGGCGTCAGGATCGGCGCGTCGGTCTGCAATTGCCAGGTGCCGTCGGTGCGCCGCTCGGCCACCTGGGCAAGCAGGCTGCGGTTGTTGCGACGCCGCGCCTTGTCGACCGCCCGGCGGACCACGGCCCGGGCCTCCGCGTTCATCTGCAGCCCGGCGATGTGCGGGCCGTCGGCGCGGGTCGTCTGGTACCAGACGTCGAGGGAGCCCTGCGGCGCGAGGCGCCGCATCGTGTGCTGGTAGCCGGAGACCGCCTCCATGACGGCCGCCCGCCGCTCGCCCGCCGGCAGGCCCGCGTCGTCGGTGGCGACCGCCAGCCCGGCCGCGAGGCGCTTGAGGTCCCACTCCCACGGGCCGATCGTGACCTCGTCGAAATCGTTGAGGTCGAGGACGATGTCGCGCTGCGGCGTGCCGAACAGGCCGAAATTGTCGGTGTGCGCGTCGCCGTTCATCACGACGTCGATGCCGCTGCGCGGCCCGCGCGACAGGTCCCAGGCCATGACGTGCGCGGCCCCGCGCAGGAACGCGAAGGGCGAGCTCGCCATCCGGGCGACCCGCAGCGGGATCAGGTGCGGCTGGCGGCCCGCGTGGGCGGCCTCGATCAGGGCGACCGGGTCGGGCCGGTCGGGATCGGAAGCCAGCGCGGCCTGGCCCGCGTGGGGCACCTCGGCGCGCAGCCGCTTGCCGGCCTTGCGCCGCTTGTCCCAGGCCTCGACGCCCGCGCGGAGGTCGATCCGCGGGAAATCGGCGACCGGTGCCAGCACCGAGTCCACGGCCGGGGCATCCGCCTCCCGGTCCCCCGGCGGCACGGTCTTGTCGCTCTCGATGCGATCCATCGCTATTCCATCGCGGCAGCCGGGTCGGCCCCGCCGGTGCGCTCGACCGGCCCGAAGCCGGGGCGGCGGACCGCACGTTAGCATCCGGCCGGCTCTGTGACGTCACGGGCCCGGACGGCCCTTGACCACCCTACAGGGGGGCCCTCTAACGAACCGAGTATTCGGGGGGTGTTCCTCCGTCTCGTGTCGTTCACGGCCTCGCGATCACAGTGCCGGAATCGACCCGGACGGCCGGGGAACACCGTTACATCAGCGAGACGTCGCATGCCCAAAGGTTCAGATCTCCTCGTCGCGGCCCTCGAGAACGAGGGCGTCGACCGCATCTTCGGGATTCCCGGGGAGGAGAACCTCGACGTCGTCGAATCTCTGCGCAACTCCAAGATCGAGCTGGTCCTGACCCGCCACGAGCAGGCGGCGAGCTTCATGGCCGCCACCCACGGCCGGCTCACCGGCCGCCCCGGCGTCTGCCTCTCGACGCTCGGCCCGGGCGCCCTGAACTTCTCCACCGGCGCGGCCTACGCCCATCTCGGCGCCATGCCGATGATCATCATCACCGGCCAGAAGGGCATCCTGTCCTCGCGCCAGGCCAAGTTCCAGATCGTCGACGTGATCTCGTCGATGAAGCCGATCACCAAGATGGCCCGGCAGATCGTCTCGGCCTCCTCGATCCCCACCATCGTGCGCGACGCCTTCCGGGTCGCCACCGAGGAGCGCCCCGGCCCGGTGCTGCTGGAGCTGCCCGAGGACATCGCCTCCGAGGAGGCCGAGGCCGACCTCGTCCCCTCGCACCCGATCGACATCCCGGTCGCGCATCCGACCGCGATCGCGCGCGCCGCGGACATGATCCTGAAGGCCAAGCGCCCGCTGATCATGCTGGGCGCCGCCGCGAGCCGCCCCCGCGCCACCGGCGAGCTCGGCGGCTTCGTACAGCGCACCGGCATCCCGTTCTTCACCACCCAGATGGGCAAGGGCACGGTGGCGGGCGGGACCGACCTCTACATGGGCACCGCGGCCCTCTCCGAGCGCGACTACGTCCACGAAGCAATCGACAAGGCCGACCTGATCATCGCCATCGGCCACGACACGATCGAGAAGCCGCCCTTCTTCATGGGCCAGGCCGACCAGAAGGTCGTCCACATCGGCTACATGCCGGCCAACGTCGAGCAGGTGTACTATCCGGATGCCGAGGTGGTCGGCGACCTCGGGCCGACGCTGAAGCTGCTGGCCGACAAGCTCGACGGCAAGCTCCCGAACGCGGGCGCGCTGCTGCACCTGCGCGAGCACATCCTCGGCCACATCGCCGACCGGGCCGGCGAGGACCGCTTCCCGGTGACGCCGCAGCGCCTCGTGCGGGACGTGCGCCGGGTGATCCCGGAGGACGGGATCGTGTGCCTCGACAACGGCATGTACAAGATCTGGTTCGCCCGGAACTACCGCACCTACGTCGCCAACACGCTGCTCCTCGACAACGCGCTGGCCACGATGGGCGCGGGCCTGCCCTCGGCCATGATGGCGGCGATGCTCTACCCGAAGCGGCGCGTGATGGCCGTGTGCGGCGACGGCGGGTTCATGATGAACAGCCAGGAGATGGAGACCGCCGTCCGGCTGAAGCTCAACCTCGTGGTGCTGGTGCTCGACGACTCGGCCTACGGGATGATCCGCTGGAAGCAGGCGGTCGACAAGTTCGCCGATTACGGCATGACCTTCAGCAATCCGGACTTCGTCCTCTACGCCAAGTCGTACGGGGCGACCGGCCACCGGGTCGAGTCGGTCAACGACCTCGTGCCGACGCTGGACCGGGCGTTCGCGGCGGGCGGGGTGCACCTCGTGGCGGTGCCGATCGACTACTCGGAGAACACCCGCGTGCTGGTCGACGAGCTGCGCGCCAAGGTGAAGGATTTCGAGCCGGCCGAGTGAGGCCGGTTTCGCAGATGGTCGGCACGCAAGACAGGGCAGCGCGATGAACCCGTTCACCTTCCAGACCACGCCGAACGTGCTGTTCGAGGCCGGCGCCGCGAAGAAGCTGCCCGAGATCGTCGGCAGCTTCGGGGCCAAGCGCGTCCTCCTCGTCACCGACAAGGGCGTGCGCGGCGCCGGCCTCACCCAGGCCGCCGAGGCGGCCCTGGCCGCCGCGGGCGTCACCCTCGACGTCTACGAGGACGTGGTCGCCGACCCGCCCTCGACGGTGATCGAGGCGGCGGCCAAGCGCGCCCGCGAGCTCGGGACCGACCTCGTCCTGTCGATCGGCGGCGGCTCGGCGCTCGATACCGCCAAGCTCGTGGCCTACCTCGCCAAGTCCGACGAGCCGCTCGACGCGATCTACGGCGTCGGCCTCGCCAAGGGCGACCGCCTGCCGCTGATCCTGGTGCCGACCACGGCCGGCACCGGCTCGGAGGTGACGCCGATCTCGATCGTCACGACGCCGACCACCGAGAAGAAGGGCGTCGTCGCCCCGAAGCTCCTGCCTGACTGGGCGGTGCTCGACCCGGAGCTGACGCTCGGCCTGCCGTCGCACGTCACCGCGGCGACCGGCATCGACGCCATGGTCCACGCCATCGAGGCCTTCACCAGCAAGAACAAGAAGAACCCGATCTCCGACCAGCTCGCCAAGCAGGCCCTGGCGCTGCTCTCGGCCAACATCCGGACCGCCTGCACGGACGGGAAGAACCTCGAGGCGCGCTCCGGCATGCTGCTCGGCTCGATGCTGGCCGGCATGGCCTTCGCCAACGCGCCGGTGGCGGCGGTGCACGCCCTCGCCTACCCGGTCGGCGCGATCTTCCACGTGCCGCACGGGCTCTCGAACGCCCTGGTGCTGATGGGGGTGATGCGCTTCAACCTCTCGCACGCTGAAGGACTCTACGCGGAGCTCGCGCCGATCCTCGACCCCGCCGCCGCGGACCTGCCGCGGCCCGAGGCCGCCAAGCGCTTCGTCGAGAGCCTCGACGCGATCTGCCGTGACTGCAAGGTGCCGGCCTCGCTCGCCGAGGTCGGCGTCGCCCGGCAGGACCTGGAGCGCATGGCCACCGACGCGATGAAGCAGACACGCCTCCTCGTGAACAACCCGCGCGAGGTCACCTACGACGACGCCTTCGCGATCTACGCCGAGGCGCTGGGAGAGGCGCGCCCGGCGGCGTGAGCATGACGACGGCGGTGATGCTGGGGCTGTCGCCCGATCAGTCCAGCCCACACCGTCATCGCGAGCGCAGCGAAGCGACCCAGGGCGGCGCGCCCTCGCCGAGCGTGGCGCTGCTGGATTGCTTCGCTTCGCTCGCAAAGACGGCGGGTTCGAAGACTTCAGCCCTGAGGCTGTGAGGAGAGACGCCAGCATGGACCAGTTCGACGCGTTCCGGGCGATGAGCGAGTTCTGGACCCGGGCCGGCGCGGGCTTCTTCACCCCCGGTGCCGGGCAGGCCGCGCCCGGCTTCGGCTGGCCGACCTTCCCAGGGGGCGACCTCGCGGATCTCGCCGCGGCGCAGGCCAAGCTGACCGAGGCCTGGACCGCCGCCAGCGCCCTCTCGCAGACGCTGACGCGCTCGCTCCAGGGCGGCCCCGGCGCGCCGGACCCGACCGCCGGAGCGGTGCTCGCCCGGATCTTCGATCCGCAGGCCTGGCTCGGCGGCTCGGCCGAGTTCGACGCCGCCCTGACCCGCATGGCCGAGGGCCCGCAGCTCGCCGACCTGTGGCAGACCGAGCGGCGCTACGCCGCGCTGTTCACCGCCTGGGCGAGCCTGCGGCGGGCGCAGAGCGAGCATCAGGCCGTGATGCTGCAGGCCTGGACGAAGGCGGCCGGGACCTTCGCGAAGGAGGCCAATGCCCGCGCCGAAAACGGCGAGAGCTTCGCCTCCGCCCGCGACATGATGAGCCGGTGGATCGAGACCGCCAACGCGGTCCTCCTGGAAGTCCAGCGCTCCGACGCGTTCCTGGCCTCGCAGCGGGCGGTCCTGCGGGCCTCCACGGACCTCCGGCTCGCCCAGCAGGACGTCGCGGCGTTCCTGTCCGAGTTCTACGGCCAGCCGACCCGGGCCGAGCTCGACGACGTCCACAAGAGCCTGACCGAGCTGCGCCGGGAAGTCCGGGCGCTCCGCCGCGAGCGTCGGCAGGCCGGCAAGACCGCGAGAGCCGGCGGTTCACGGGTCGGGGAGGACGCCCATGGCTGATCAGGAGAAGCCGAAGGGGCCGGCCGCCCCGCTGAATCTCACCCCGGCCGCGTTGCTGGCCGAGGTCGGCACCCTCGGCCGCCGCATCAGCGAGGGCGCCAGGCTGTTCGCCGATGTCAGCGACGCCGATGTCGAGATCGCCACCACGCCGAAGGACCTGGTCTGGAGCCAGGACAAGGTCAGCCTCTACCGCTACCGGCCGCTCGCCGAGAGCAAGGGCCTGCCGCCGGTGCTGATCGTCTACGGTCTGATCGGCCGCTACACGATGGCCGACCTTCAGGAGGACCGCTCGCTCGTCCGCAATCTCCTGAATCTCGGCCTCGACCTCTACGTGGTCGACTGGGGCAATCCGGGCCGGGCCGACCGCTACGTCACCATCGACGATTACGTGGACGGCTACCTCGCCGAGTGCGTCGCCTTCATCCAGGAGGCGGCCGGGCGGGATAAGGTCAGCCTGCTCGGCATCTGCGAGGGCGGCGTCTTCACCACCTGCTACGCGGCGCTCTACCCCGAGACCGTCAACGCGATGGTGCTGACCATCACGCCGATCGACTTCCACGCCGACACGCGGGAGAACCGGGCCGGCCACGGCTTCATCAATGTCTGGACGCGGTCGCTCACGCCCGAGGATGTCGACCGGCTGATCGAGGCGCAGGGGTCGCTGCCCGGCGCCTTCATGGGCTCGGTGTTCTCGATGATGACGCCGATGCGGACCATGACGAAGTACAACCTCGACCTGCTCGACGCCCTCGACGACAAGAAGAAGTTCCTGAACTTCCTCCGCATGGAGAAGTGGATCGCCGACCGGCCGGACCATCCCGGCGAGGCCGCCAAGCAGTGGCTGAAGGACCTCTACCAGGACAACAAGCTGGTCGAGAGCGCCTTCGAGCTCGGCGGCCGGAGGGTGGACCTGAAGGCCATCACCTGCCCGGTGCTGAACGTCTTCGCTCAGGACGACCACATCATCCCGCCGGCCACCTCGCAGGCGCTGAAGGATAAGATCGGCACCACCGACTACACCGAGATGGGGCTGCCCGGCGGCCATGTCGGCGTCTTCGTCGGCGGCAAGGCACAGAAGCTGCTGGGCTCCGGCATCGCCGACTGGCTCGGCAAGCGGGGATAACGTGCAGGCTCGGGGGAGTGCCGCATGGGCAGCCTGAAGAACAAGATCGTCAGCGCCGACGAGGCCGCCGCCATTCTGCAGGACGGCGACATGGTCGCGGTCTCGGGCTTCGTCGGGATCGGCACGCCCGACGAGCTGATCCTGGCGCTCGCCCGCCGCTTCGAATCCGGCAACGGCCCGCACGGGATCGGCCTGATGTTCGCCGCCGCCCCCGGCGACGGCAAGGAGCGCGGCCTCAACAAGCTCGCGATCCCGGGCCTCGTCCGCCGCGTCGTCGGCGGCCACTGGGCGCTCGTGCCGAAGCTCGGCGCCATGGCGGTGGCGGGCGAGATCGAGGCCTACAACCTGCCGCTCGGCGTGGTCTCGCACCTCTACCGCGAGATCGCCGCCCACACGCCGGGCCACATCACCAAGGTGGGCCTGCGCACCTTCGTCGACCCCCGTCTGGAGGGCGGCAAGCTCAACGCCGTCACGAAGGAGGACCTCGTCAGCGTGGTCGAGCTCGGCGGCGAATCCTGGCTCCACTACAAGGCCTTCCCGGTCAACGTCGCGCTGATCCGCGGCACCACGGCCGACCCGGCCGGCAACATCACCATGGAGCGCGAGGCGCTCACCCTCGACAACCTCGCGGCCGCCATGGCGGCGAAGAACTCGGGCGGCTTCGTGATCGCCCAGGTCGAGCGGCTCGCCGAGGCCGGCTCCCTCAACCCGCGCGAGGTGCAGGTGCCCGGCGTGCTGGTCGATTGCGTGGTGCTGAGCACGCCCGAGAACCACCGCCAGACCTACGGCACGCCCTACAACCACGCCTTCACGGGCCGCCAGCGCGTGCCGCTGGACCGCGTCGCCCCGATGGCGCTCGACACCCGCAAGGTCATCGCCCGGCGTTGCGCCTTCGAGCTGCCGCCGGGCGGCGTGGTCAATCTCGGCATCGGCATGCCCGAGGGCGTCGCGGCGGTCGCCGCCGAGGAGCGGGTGCTCAAGTACCTGACGCTCACCGCCGAGCCGGGCGTGATCGGCGGCCTGCCGCAGGGCGGCCTGGATTTCGGCGCCGCCCTGAACCCGGCCGCGGTGCTGCATCAGAACCAGCAATTCGATTTCTACGACGGCGGCGGCCTCGATCTCGCCTGCCTGGGCCTCGCCCAGTGCGACGCCGAGGGCAACGTCAACGTCAGCCGGTTCGGCAAGAAGCTCGCGGGCGCGGGCGGGTTCATCAACATCTCGCAGAACGCCAAGAGCCTCGTCTTCGCCGGCACCTTCACGGCCGACGGCCTCAAGGTGGCGGTGGAGGACGGCGGCATCCGGATCCTCAGCGAGGGCCGCTCGCAAAAATTCATCGCCGCGGTGGAGCAGGTGACGTTCTCGGGGGCCTACGCGGCCGAGCGCGGCCAGCCGGTGCTCTACGTGACCGAGCGCTGCGTGTTCCGCCGGACCCGGGCCGGCATGGAGCTGGTCGAGGTCGCGCCGGGCATCGACATCGCGCGCGACATCCTCGGGCAGATGGGCTTCACCCCGATCGTGCAGGATCCGCAGCCGATGGATCCGCGCCTGTTCCGCGAGTCCGTGATGGCGCTGGAGCCCTGGCTGCTGGGCCTCTCGCTGTCGGAGCGGATCAGCTACGACCCGGAGCGCAACATCCTGTTCTCGAACCTCGAAGGTTTCCAGGTCCGGACCATCGACGACGTCGAGCTGGTGCGCCGCGAATACGAGCGCGCCTGCCAGGAGATCGGCCGCAAGGTCCACCTGATCGCCAACTACGACGGGTTCGAGATCGACCCGACGGTGAGCGACGCCTACTTCTCGGCGATCGCCTATCTCGAAAACCGCTATTACGAGACCGCGTCCCGGTATACCACGAGCGCGTTCATGCGATTGAAACTCGGCGCCTCGTTGGCGAGCCGCGACCTGGCTCCCCATGTCTTCGAGACAAAAGCCGAGGCGCAGGCGAGGAATACGGCCCAGAGCGTGCCTCTCAAGCCGCGGCCCGGCATGTCCCAGCCCGACATGCCGCGGCCGCCGAAGGAACCGTTGGATGCCTGAGTTCGAGACCCCCTCCCTGAAGGACCGCGCCCTGCTGGTCGATGCCTGCCTGATCGGCGGCGCATGGTCGAAGGCCGGTTCCGGCAGCATCGACGTCACCAACCCGGCGACCGGCGCGCTGATCGCCAAGGTGCCGAATGCCGGCGCCGACGAGACCCGGCAGGCGATCAAGGCGGCGCACGAGGCCTACCCGGCGTGGCGCGCCAAGACCGCCAACGAGCGCGCCGTGCTGCTGCGCAAGCTCGCGGCGCTCGTGACCGAGCATCAGGAGGATCTGGCGCAGATCCTCACCGCCGAGCAGGGCAAGTCGCTGACCGAGTCCCGCGGCGAGGTCGCCATGTCGGCCGCCTACGTGCTGTGGTTCGCGGAAGAGGCGCGCCGCGTCTACGGCGACGTGGTCCCCTCCCCCTGGGGCGACCGCAAGATCCTCGTCACCAAGGAGCCGGTCGGCGTCGTGGCGGCGATCACGCCGTGGAACTTCCCGTCCTCGATGATCGCCCGCAAGATCGCCCCGGCTCTGGCCGCCGGCTGCCCGATCGTGATCAAGCCCGCCTCGCAGACCCCGCTCTCGGGCCTCGCCTGGGGCGTCCTGTGCGAGCGCGCCGGCTTCCCGGCCGGCACGGTCTCGATCCTCACCGGCTCGGCCCGGGCGATCGGCGCCGAGATGACCGGCAACCCGCTCGTCAAGAAGATCACGTTCACGGGCTCCACCGAGGTCGGCAAGGTGCTGCTGGAGCAGGCCGCCCACACGGTGAAGAAGGTCTCGATGGAACTCGGCGGCAACGCGCCCTTCATCGTGTTCGACGACGCCGACCTCGACAAGGCGGTGGCGGGCGCGATGCTGGCCAAATACCGCAATTCCGGCCAGACCTGCATCTGCACCAACCGCTTCCTCGTGCAGGACGGGATCTACGACGCCTTCGCGGAGAAGATGGCCGAGGCGGCCAACCGCCTGAAAGTCGGCAACGGCGTCGAGGACGGCGTCGCCCAGGGGCCGCTGATCGACATGGCCGCGGTGGAGAAGACCGAGGCCCATATCCGCGACGCCGTGGAGAAGGGCGGTCGGGTGGTGGCGGGCGGCCACCGCCACGCGCTGGGCGGCCAGTTCTTCGAGCCGACGGTGATCACCGGCGCCACCCCCGCCATGGCGGTGGCCCGGGAAGAGACCTTCGGGCCGCTGGCGCCGCTGTTCCGCTTCCGCGACGAGGCGGAGGCGATCCGCATGGCCAACGACACCGAGTACGGGCTCGCCTGCTACTTCTACACCCGCGACCTCGGCCGCACCTTCCGGGTCGCGGAGGCGCTGGAATACGGCATGGTCGGGATCAACGAGGGGATCATCACCACCGAGGTGGCGCCCTTCGGCGGCGTGAAGGAATCCGGCCTCGGCCGCGAGGGCTCGTACCAGGGCATCGAGGATTACCTGAACACCAAGTACCTGTGCGTGGGCGGCCTCGGCGCGTAGGGCCGAGGCACACGCCGGTCCGGATCGGGACCTGACGGGTTCTCCCTCCCCCCACGGCAGCGGGAGGGAGAACCGGCGGGGCCTACTTCCCGCTGGGCGCCGCGCCGCTGCCGGTGGCGCCGTTGCCCGAGCTGCTGCCGGCGGGGGCGCCGGGCGTGCTGACCCGCGGGCCGCCGCTGGTGCCGGGCGCCATGCCGACGCCGGTGGACCCGGTGCTCTCCATCGAGCCGGTCCCGGTCCCGGTGCCGCCCACCGCGCCGGACTTGTTGACGTTGCCCTGGTTGGCGCCGCCGGTCTGCGGCGCCTGAGCGAGCGCCGCGCCGGACGTGGCGAGAACGACGGACGTGGCGAGGGCGAGGATCGTCTTCGACATGGGACCTCCTGACATGACGTTGGTCTGCGGTGTCAGGCCAACCCGGGCGCGCCGGGATGGTTCGGCCGTCCTCAGCGGACGCGCGCCTCGCGCCACGCCGTCCAGGGCCAGCGCAGGGGCTCCCCGCCGGCCGCCGGCGCGATCGAGACCGTCGCGGTCCGGCCGCTCACCAACCGCGGATCCGCCGTGCCGCCGTCGAGGCTGATCCGCACCGGGATGCGCTGGGCGAGGCGCACCCACGAGAAGGTCGGGTTCACGTTCGCGAGCAGGTTGGAGGCGTCGCTGCGGCCGGTCTCGCCGATGCCGCCGGCGATGCTGGCGACGTGGCCGCGGAGCGCCCCGTCCTCGCCCATGAGCTCGACGGTCACGGGCGCGCCGACGCGGATCCGCGGCAGCTTCGTCTCCTCGAAGTAGCCCTCGACCCGGACGGTGTCGCTGTCGATCAGCGCCATGACGCCGCGTCCGGTGGTGACGTAGGCGCCCGGCCTCAGCTCCATGTTGGTGATCCGGCCGTTGACCGGGGCGCGCACCGCCGAGCGCTCCAGGTTGAGCTTGGCGAGGTCGCGATCCGCCAAGCCCTGCTCGTAGGCGGCCCGCGCCGACAGGTCGGCCGCCTTGGCGGCCTCGACCCGCTGCTGCGACACCGCCGCGTCGGAGAGCCTGCTGTAGCGGGCGTAGTCGGCCGCCTCCTGCTCGGCGGTCGCCTTGCGGCCCTCCACCATCGCCTCCGCCTGCCGCAGCCCCAAGCGGAACCGGTCCGGATCGATCCGGAACAGGATGTCGCCCTTCCGCACGACCTGATTGTCCTCCACCAGCACCTCGGTGACGAGGCCGGAGACGTCGGGGGCCACCGCCACCACGTCGGCGCGCACGCGCCCGTCCCGGGTCCAGGGGGCGTCCATGTAATAGTCCCACAGACCGAGGCCGACGATCAGCGCCGCGGTGACCATCCCGAGGGTGACCAGGAGGCGGCCGAGGGCGGAGAACAGGGCGGTCATGGCAGGGTCCGGTGGGCGAGGGTCACGACGCCGCCGAGCAGGACGACGTAGAGGGCGAGGTCGAAGAGCGGCCGGTGCCAGACGAGGCGGTAGAGGCCGGTCGCCGCGAGCAGGCGGCGCAGCGGCAGGCTGAGCGCGAAGGCGGCAGCCATCCAGAGGGCGAGGCCCGGCACGAACACGCCGCAGAGGTCGATCTCGCCCATCATGCCGCCATCTCCCGGTGGTCCAGGGCTGGCGCCGCCCGGTAGGCCGGCGCGTCGGCGAAGAGCCCGCGGCGCAGGCCGGTGAGGCCGATCAGGGCGGCGCGCCGCTCCGGCGACGGGGCCGCGCCCGCGACGGCGTCGAGCGCCTCGTCCAGCGCCGCGAGCAGCGCCGCGTCCGGCCGGTCGGTCCGGCCGCGCAGCTGGCGCGCCGCCAGCGCGAGGACCCGGTCGACGGTGCTGCGGGCCGGGCCCGTCAGCCGCCGGCGCACCCGGCGGACCTCCACGAGGTTGATGCCCACCCGGACATCGGCCAGCAGGTCGCCCACGGAGGCGGACGTGTCCGCGGGCAGGCTCGCGAGCCGCGGCGCGATCAGGCCGACGCGGTCGAGCATGAGGGCCGCGAGTTCGAGCCCGTGGCCGGTGCCGCGCCCGGCCGCGGCGGCCGCGAGGCTGCGGCGGTTGATCCCGATCAGCCGCCGCGCGCTCCAGCCGGCGCCGACCGAGCGGATCACCCGGGTCACCGCGGCGGCGATCCACATGCCCACCACCGAGGCGATCACCCCGTTGGCGAAGGGCGCGAAGTCCCCGCTGTAGCCGTTCTGGAGGGCCAGCAGGGTCGCGCCGTTCAGCGCCGCGCCCATGCCCATCGGGGCGGTGCGCGGCTGCGTTATCATCAATCCGCACAGGATCAGGGCCGGCGCGAGCGCGAGGGCCAGCATCTCGAAGGAGGTGGCGAGCGGCAGCACGGCGAACAGGTAGAGGCCCGCGCCGAGGGCGCCGACGATCGCCGAGTTGGCGAAGCTCAGGATCTGCGGCGCGGGATCGTCCTGCGCGGCGAACAGGCAGCAGGCGACCGCGCCCATCATCGGCGCCGCGGAGCCGTCCGGCCAGCCGGTGGCGATCCAGATGGCGCAGCAGGCGAGCAGGCCCGCGAACACCCCGAAGGCCGAGAACGCGGCCAGCCCGTGGTCCCGGTGGCGGATCGACCGGACGCGGGCCGTGTAGGCGAAGGCGAGCGGCGCGCGGGGCGCGGTGCCGGCCGCGAGGTGGCCGCGCAGTGCCCGCAGATCCTGGCGCAGGTCGATGACGTCGCGCAGGCGCGCCGCGAGGCTCGCGAGGAGGAGCGTGTTCCAGTCCGGCGCCCGGCCGAGGGCGGGCTCGAACCCGTCGATCCGGTCGCGCAGCCGCGCGGCGCGATCCGGATCGTCGACCTCGTCGGCGAGCCAGGCGATGAGGTCCGACAGGAAGGCCCGGACCCGCGCCGGAACAGCGCCGGCTTGCTCGAGGGCGGCGACGCGGTCCGCCACGGCGGCGACGATCGGCAGGACCATCAGCATGTGCTGACGGAGGGGCGCGAAGGCCTCGGCGGCGCGCTCCGCGCCCGTCGCCTCGTTGCGCAGGGCGAGGCCGAGGGCGTCGAGGCCGATCGCGTCCGAGGCGAGGCGCAGGCGCCGGCCCTGGCTCGGCCCAACGGCCTCCGGCGCGCGGGCGGCCGCGAGGGCGCTCCGGATCCAGGCCCGGGCCTCCGCCGACCAGTCGTTCAGCCGTCCGACGATGAGCGGGGCCGCCGATTGCGGCAGGATCAGCGTGGCGGCGAGGCTGGCGCAGACGATACCGAGGGAGATCTCCTCGGCCCGCGCCACCGCCGTGTCGAAGATCGCCCCGGGATCGTCGACGGCGGGGAAACCGATCAGCGCCGCCGTGTAGCCGGCGAGCATCGGCAGGTAGCTCGCGGGGGTCCGGTCGAGGAGGGAGACGTAGAGGCAGAGCGCGACCCAGAGCGCCACCGCGAGGCTCAGCAGGAGCGGCGCGTTCACGAGGTTCGGCACCAGCACGACGCTGACCGCCGCGCCGAGCACGGTGCCGCAGACCCGGTACGCGGCCTTCGCGCGCGTCGCGCCGGAGAGGACCTGGCTGGTGATGTAGACGGTGCCGAGGGCCCAGTAGGGCCGCGGCAGGTCGATCCAGAGCGCGAGGTACAGGGCGAGCATCGCCGCCGCGTAGGTCTTCAGCGCGAAGGCCCAGTCGCGCCATCCGGGGAGGGTCACGGCACCGGCTCCGGCTCGGGCGCGGCCCCGACGGTGGCGCGGCGCCGTTGGCGGCCGGTGGTCAGGAGGGCGTGGGTGTCGATCTGCTGATGTCGCCCGCGCGTCGTCGGACCATCGATGCCGGTCACAACCTGATCCACCGTCGCGAGGAGCCGGCGAGGTCACCGGATCAATCGGCTCGCACGCCGATAGATAGCCTCATATCGATCTCGATTGAGGGGTGCCGCGATGGGTCAGGTCTGCGTCAGATGAATGAGTCGACCAATGACTTGGGTTTGTTCTGCGGCAGGCGCATATGATCCGGTCGCTGCACGGGGCGGGTCCGGACGCGCAGCCGCGGTCTCGGCAATCCCCGAGCCGCAGGCCGGATCCCGCGATCGCGTCGTTAGGCCGAGTGGCTGTTGTGGATCTGGTCGAAGTCGAGGGACGCCGTGTCGATCACGATCTGCGTGCGGCTGATGACCTCGAGCTTGCGCAGGATCTCCGAGACGTGCGCCTTCACGGTCGAGTCGCCGACCTGGAGCTCGTGGGCGATCTGCTTGTTGAGCTTGCCCTGACGGATCATCATCAGGACCCGCAATTGCTGCGGCGTCAGCCGGGCGAGGCGCTCGGCCAGCGGCGCCTTCTTGGACCGGGGCGCGGGCGCGCCGGCCTCGGCGAGCCCGGGCGGCAGGAACAGCGCCCCGCTCATCACCTCGGTGATCGCCCGGGTGAGCGTCGCCTTGTCCATGGCCTTGGGGACGAAGCCCGCCGCCCCGTGCTGCAGGGCCTCGCGGACGATGCGCGGATCCTCGTGGCCGGAGACGACCAGGATCGGGATGCGCGGGAAGCTCGCCCGGATGGTGATCAGCCCGTCGAAGCCGGTCACGCCGCGCATGGACAGGTCGAGGAGCGTCAGGTCGATGCCGCGGTTCGCGGCCAGCACCGCGCAGGCCGCCTCGATCCCGTCGGCCTCGTGCAGCACCGCGTCCGGGTGCGCGAGGCGGATCGTGGCCGCCAGGGCGTCGCGGAACAGCGGGTGGTCATCGACGATCAGGAGATGCACGGAGACCTCGGTCCTTCGCTCGAGATCCTCACAGGATCCGCCGAATACGCGGGCGGGAGGTCCGAAGGTGATCGATGCGGTCCCGGGGCGCAAGCGGGTGTTGAGACGACAGCCCGGCCCCGGGACCTGGGCGTGCCGGCCCGCGGGGACCGGCACGCTTTCGGTTGCGGGCCCTCAGCGCGACGCCACCGTCTTCGGCAGCTTGAACGCCCAGAAGCTGCCGCCCTGGTTGATGCCGGCCGTCGACTTGGCGACCTCGCCGCCCCAGAGCGGGACCGCGCCGCCCCAGCCGGCCGCGACGCCGACCCACTGCTCGCCGTCCTGCTCCCAGGTGATCGGCGAGGAGACCACGCCGGTCCCGACCTGGAACTTCCAGACCTCCTCGCCGGTCTTGGCGTCGAAGGCCTTCAGGAAGCCCTCCGGTGTGCCGGTGAAGACGAGGTTGCCCGCCGTGGTGAGCACGCCGGCCCAGAGCGGGGCCTTGTTCTTGTACTCCCACACGACCTTGCCGGAGGCCGGGTCGATCGCCTTGAGCGAGCCGATATGGTCGTCGAAGACCGGCTTGATGGTGAAGCCGGCGCCGAGGTAGGCGGCACCCTTCTTGTAGTTCACCGGCTCGTTCCAGATATCCATGCCCCACTCGTTGGAGGGCACGTAGAACAGCTTGGTGTCGGGGCTGTAGCCGATCGGCATCCAGTTCTTGCCGCCGAGGAAGCTCGGCACCGCGAAGACCGACTTGCCCTTCTTGTCGTCGCCGGTCGCCTTGCTCGGGTCGCCGGGGCGGTTCTCCTCGTTGTAGATCGGGCGGCCGTTCTCATCGATGCCCTTGGCCCAGTTGATCTTCTCGACGAACGGCGTCGCCGAGATGAACTTCCCGTTGGTCCGGTCGAGAACGTAGAAGAAGCCGTTGCGGTCGGCGGTGGCGCCGGCCTTGATGGTCTTGCCGCCCTTGTTCAGGTCGAACGGCACGAACTCGTTGACGCCGTCGAAGTCCCAGCCGTCGTGCGGGGTGGTCTGGAAGCCCCAGACGATCTCGCCGTTGTCGGGGTTGAGGGCGAGCCGCGAGGAGGTCCACTTGTTGTCGCCCGGCCGCAGCCAGGAGTTCCACGGGCCGGGGTTGCCGGTTCCGAAGTAGATCAGGTTGGTCTCGGGATCGTAGGTGCCGCCGAGCCACGTGGCGCCGCCGCCGAACTTCCACATGTCGCCGGGCCAGCTCTCGTTGACCTTGCCGGTCATGGTCGAGGGCTTGCCGTTGAGCTCGCCCATGTGACCCTCGATCACGGGGCGCTTCCACACGACCTCGCCGGTCTCGGCGTCGCGGGCCTCGATCCGCCCGATCACGCCGAACTCGCCGCCCGACACACCGGTGATGATCTTGCCCTTCACGATGATCGGGGCGGCCGTGTAGCTGTAGCCGGCCTTGAAGTCGTCGATCTCCTTCCGCCAGACGACCTTGCCGGTCTTGGTGTTGAGCGCGACGAGCTTGGCGTCGAGCGTGCCGAAATAGACGTTGTCCTTGTAGAGCGCGGCGCCGCGGTTCACCACGTCGCAGCAGGGCAGGATGCCCTCCGGCAGGCGGGCGTCGTACTCCCACTTCTTCTCGCCGCTGCGGGAGTCGATCGCGTACATGCGCGAGTACGAGCCCGTGACGTAGATGATGCCGTCCTTGACCAGCGCCTGGCTCTCCTGGCCGCGCTGCTTCTCGCCGCCGAACGAGAACGACCACGCCGGGACGAGGCCCTTGATGTTGTCGCGGTTGAGCGTCTTCAGCGGGCTGAAGCGCTGGGCCTGCGGGCCGAGGCCGTAGGTGACCACGTCGCCGGGCGTCTTGGCGTCGTTGATGATGTCCTGCTCGGTGACCCCCTGGGCCATGGCCGGCAGGGCGCCGCCCGCCACGAGGGCGGCGACGCCCACCGCGGCGAGGAACCGGGTCCGCATTCTCATGACGTGTCCTCCGTGGTCGGCCCCGGTCCGTGTGGCCGGGGCATCCGGGTTTCGACGCGGGCCGCACGAGTCGCGGGGCGCCCCCTTGGAGGACGAAGCTATCGGGCTTCTCAGGAAAGTCTTATTGCCCATTGGTCCAATGAGCCGACACTGAATGCTGGCGAAACCGGTGTATTTTTTAGATCAAACCCAAACGTCAGCGAGCCTCTGAGAAATAGCCAACCTGATAGGTAAAACAATGTGAATTGCCGTCATCGCGAGCGCAGCGAAGCGACCCAGAGCAGCGCGACATCGCAAGACGTGGCGCCACCTGGATTGCTTCGCTGCGCTCGCAAAGACGGGTTCTTGAGTAGATCAGGCTACCGAAAAGCCAGAATTGCGATGACTGGTGACCTGGCGTTCCTCAATACCCCTTCGGCGGCGCGTAGGTGACGCCGTAGCTCTCGCAGATCGCCCTGAGCCGACCCTCCGCGTTCAGTGCCGTGATCGCGTCCCCGACCGCGTAGGCGAGGTCGCGGGAATCGGTCTTCACCGCGCCGCCGATCTCCCAGCGCGTTTTCACCAGCCCCGTCGACGGGACCGTGGCGATCGGGTTGTCGTCCTTCGGGGCCTTCGCGGCGGACAGGGCCGCCTCGATCGCCGCGCGGCTCCCGGCCAGGATCGGCGCCTCGCCGGCGAGGTAGGCCTTCGCGGCCTCCTCGAAGCTCCTGTAATGCTTCAGGTTCGGGCGGAAGCGGCCGCCCTGGGCGGTCAGCAGCATCAGGTCGGCGGCGCCCGTGCCCTCGAGCGCGACGCTCCGGTCGCCGATATCGTCGAGGCGGTCGAAGCCGTCCAGCGCGCCCTTCCGGTACGCGAAGGCAATCTCCTGCTCGAAGTACGGCGCCGTGAAGAACACCTGCTCGTTGCGCAGGGCGAGCTGCCGGTCAGTCGGCACGTGCAGCATCAGGTCGGCGAGCGGCGTGCCGGCGAGGTCGCCGCGCCACAGGGTCAGGCGCAGGTCGCCGTCGACGTTCTCGCCGGCGTCGACCACGCGCAGGTCGAGCTTCACCTTGAGCCTGTCGGCGATCGCGCGGGCGAGATCGACGTCGATCCCGCGGGGCTTGCCGGTCTCCTCCCCGGAGAACGGCGCGTTGTCGCCGTAGACCGCCACCCGCAGGGTGCCGTCGGCCACGATCTGGTCCAGGGGGCGCGCGGCCGCCTCCGGCTGGAACCGGAGGGCCGCGAGCAGGCCGCAGGCGAGGAGGAGCCGCGCGCTACTCCTCATGCTTCGACTCGATGTAGCTCCGGATCGCCCAAAGGCCCTCCTGCGAGATCACACCCTCGAAGGCCGGCATCTTGGTCACGCCGTTGATGACGGCGCCGTGCTTCATGCGCTCGACGAAGTACTCGTCGCCCTCCTTGCCCTGCGGCAGGTAGCGCAGGTCCGGGGCGAGGCCGCCGGAGATCATCTCCAGGCCGTGGCAGCGGGCGCAGTTCTGGTTGAAGCCCGAGGCGCCGATCGCGATGGCGTGCTTGTCGTTCTTGTAGGGGTTCTCGGCGACCCACTCGGCGCCCAGGGGCTTGAGGCCGTCGGTGTTGACCGGCTGGGGCTGGACGTCGCCGTGCCCGAGGGCGCCGCTGGCCGCCAGCGCCAGTCCCAGCGCCGCGAGCACGCCGCCCGCCGCCGTCTTCATCGTGCGCATCCGCCCCTCCCGTCGTCGTTGCACGACGGTTAGCAAGTACCGGACGGCGGACCCATTATGCTTTGGTACGGATCGGCCAGATTAGCGCCATCCACCACTTGTGTTGCACTGCATCGAAACCGGTTTGTGCACCTTGGTCTAATATCGGAGGGCGCAACTCCGCTCCTAGACTCCCGGCCAAAGACGAGCGCCGCGGGGCTGGAGGAGACGGGCGGGGATGGTGTCCTCCGGTGCGCGGCGGCCCGGGATGCGCGGCGGGCCATGGGCCGGCCTGCGGCGCGCCGTCGTGCTGGCGGCCGTGGCGACAATGGCGACAATGGCGACCCTGGCGCCGGTCGCGCAGGGGCGGGCCGCGCCCGCGCCGGCAGGCCCGCCCCTGACGATCCGCTACCTGGAGCGGCGGGTCGAGCGGCCGGCGCCGCTAAACAACGAGGACCCGATCCCCGACGACGAGGGCGCCAAGGGCGCGGAACTCGGCCTGCGCGATTCCAACGCCACCGGCCGGTTCCTCGGCCTCGGCTTCGACCTCGGCACCACGATCGTCGAGCCGGGCGCCGACATCCGCCAGGCCTTCCGGGACCTCGCCGACCGCCGCTTCGTGGTGCTCAACGCCCCGGCCGCCGACGTCCTCGCGCTGGCCGACCTGCCGGAGGCGAAGGGCAGCGTGCTCCTCAACATCGGCGCCCCGGACACGCGCCTGCGCGACGCCGATTGCCGAAGGAACCTGCTCCACGTTCTGCCGTCCCGCGCCATGCTGGCCGACGCGCTGGTGCAGTTCCTGGCGTTCAAGCGCTGGTCCCGGATCCTGCTGGTCACCGGGCCGGCGCCGGGCGACGCGCTCTTCGCCGAGGCCCTGCGGCGCAGCGCGAGGAAGTTCGGCGCGCGGATCGTCGCCGAGACGCGCTACGACCCGCAGGGCGGCGACGTCCGCGACACGGCCCTGCGGGAGTTCGCCCTGCCGACCCGCGGGCCCGAGCACGACGTGGTCGCGGTGGCCGACGAGGCCGGCGCGTTCGGCGCGAGCCTCAACTACAACACCGCCTCGCCCCGGCCCCTCGTCGGCACGCAGGGCCTCGCGCCGGCCGCCTGGGGGCGGCCCGTCGAGGCCTGGGCCGCCGTCCAGCTCCAGGGGCGGTTCCGGAAGCTCGCCGGCCGCGCCATGCGGCCCGTCGACTGGGCCGGCTGGATGGCGGTGCACGTCGTCGGCGAGGCGGCCGTGAAGGCGCGCAGCACCGACCCCGCGACGGTCCGCGCCGCCCTGACGGCGCCCGGCTTCGAGATCGGCGGCTTCAAGGGCCGCCCCCTGAGCTTCCGCGCCTGGGACGGGCAGCTGCGCCAGCCGGTCTTCCTGCTCTGGCCCGGGGCCGTCACCGCGACGGCGCCGATCGAGGGCTACCTCCACCACCGCACGGAACTCGACACGCTCGGCCTCGACGCGCCCGAGAGTGCCTGCCGCGCCTTCTCGGGGACGTCAGAATGACCCGGCCCGCCGCCCTCGCGCTGCTGCTCTGCCTCGCGGGCCCCGCGCGGGCGGAAGAGATCTTCGTCTCGAACGAGCGCGACAACACCGTCTCGGTGATCGACGGCGACAGCCTAGAGGTGCTGCGCACCTTCCCGGTCGGCCGTCGGCCCCGCGGGCTGACCTTCTCGCGCGACGGGCGGTCGCTCTACGTCTGCGCCAGCGACTCCGACGCCGTGCAGGTGATCGACCCGGAGACCGGGCAGGTGCGGCACGACCTGCCCTCGGGCGAGGACCCGGAGCAGTTCGCCCTGGCGCCCGACGGGCGCACCCTGTTCATCGCCAACGAGGAGAACGCCACCACCACGGTGGTGGACGCGCAGACCCGCCGGGTGCTGGCGCAGATCGACGTCGGCATCGAGCCGGAGGGCGTCGCGGTCAGCCCGGACGGCCGTACGGCCGTCACGACCTCCGAGACGACCAACATGGTCCACTGGATCGACACGCAGACCCTCGCGGCCGTGGACGCGACGCCGGTCGGGCAGCGGCCGCGCTTCGCCGCCTTCACGGCCGACGGGTCCCGGCTCTGGGCGTCCTCGGAGATCGGCGGCACCGTGTCGGTGATCGACGTCGCCACCCGCGCGGTGATCGCGACGATCGAGTTCGCCGTGAAGGGGATCGCGGCCGACCGGATCCAGCCGGTGGGCATCCAGATGGCGAAGGACGGGCGCCACGCCTTCGTGGCGCTGGGGCCGTCCGACCGGGTCGCCGTGGTGGATACCGCGACCTACCGGGTGGAGAGCTACATCCTGGTCGGCCGCCGGGTCTGGCAGCTCGCGCTCAACGCGGCGGGCACGCGGCTCTTCACCACCAACGGCGTTTCCGGCGACGTGACGGTGATCGACGCCGCGACGTTCCGGCCGATCAAGACCGTGAAGGTCGGCCGCTTCCCCTGGGGCGCGGCGGCGCGGCCGATGCCTTCGGCGCAGGCGACGGACGGGCGCGCCGCCGGTGCGGTGCCGTGACTCGTCCGCAGTCCGGAGCGCGGGTCCCCTGTCCCGTTCGGGAGAGGGACAGGGTGAGGGACGTGCGGCATCCGGGACAGGCTCTCCCGGCCCGCACGTCGACAGCGTGCTCCATCCTCGACGTCCCGATCCCTCACCCTGTCCCTCTCCCGAACGGGACAGATGCCCGGTCGCGCACTGCCGCCGTCGTCCGTGCTCGGTCCGGATGGGTGACCGACGCGGCCAGGGGCGGAGAGAGGGATAAGGCGCGGCCGCTGCGGAGCGCACCGTCTCCCAGGCCGCCCGCGCCGCGCACCGCCCTGGCCCGGGGCGCGGGCCTGCTCCTGCGCGCCGCGCTGCTCCTTCTCGCCCTGCTCCTGTCGACCCTTCCGGCCCGGGCCGGCCAGCTCGATCGCGCCGCCCTCGAGCGCCACTTCCCGCCCCCGCTGGTGGTCGGCGAGAAGGACGACAGGCTCCCGGTCTGGCCGATCCTGAAGCAGCAGGCCGGGTCCTACGAGGTCTTCGCCTACGCGTTCGAATCCGTCGACCTCGCGCCGATCCCGGGCTTCGGGGGCACGCCCCCCGACCTGCTGATCGCGCTCGCCCCCGACGGGACCTTCCGGGACGTGACGGTGCTCTCGCACCACGAGCCGGTCTTCCTCGAGGGGCTCGGCCCGGAGCCGCTCCTCGCCTTCGTCGAGCAGTATGCCGGCCTGTCGGCCCGGCAGGCGATCCGGGTCGGGCGGCCCAACGCGCGGGCCGCCGGCGCCGCGCCGCAGACCACCGTCGACGGCATCTCCATGGCCACCGCCTCGACCCGGGTGATCAACCAGTCGATCCTGGCCTCGGCACTGGCGGTCGCCCGCGCGAAGCTCGGCTTCGGGGCGGCCAATGTCGGCCTGAAGGTCGAGGCGAAGCTCGACCTCTACGAGCCCCTGACCCTGGCCGAGCTTCTTGCCCGGGGCTGGGTCCGGCGGTTGACGGTCACGAACGCGGACGCCGCCGCGGCCTTCCGGGGCACCGGCGTGGCCGATCCGTCCGAGGGTCCGGCCGACGCCGTGCTGACCGACCTCTACGTCGCCGCCCTGGACCCGCCCTCGATTGGCCGCAACCTGCTGGGGCCGTCGCGCTACGACGCGCTCATGCGCGAGCTCGGTGCCGGCAACCACGCCGTGATGGTCGTCAGCGCCGGACCGGAGGACGCGCCCGAGAACCCGGTCGGCGACCGGTTCGTGCTCGGCGCCGTCCCGGACCGGCTGGCGATCGGCCAGGCCGGCCTGATCGTGAACGCGCGCGACATGGCGGTGGAGCGCCGCGACGCCGGCCTCGCCGAGGGGCTGCCGCCCGGCCCCTGGACGATCCTGCGGATCGACCAGGCCGCCGGCTTCGACCCGTCCGCGCCCTGGGTGCTGACCGAGACGATCGTCCGCGAGCGCGGGCAGATCCTGTCGGAGAAGATCGCCCGGACCTTCACGGTCGAGACCGCCCTGCCCGCCGACCTGTTCACGCGGGCGCGTCCGGATGACGGGCCGAGCTGGACCGACCCCTGGCGGGCCCGGGCGCCCGAACTCGCGCTGATCGGGCTGATGCTCGCGGTTCTGGTGCCGGTCCTGAGCCGCCAGCGCGGGCTGGTGGCGGACCAGCGCCGCTTCCCCCTCTTCCGCCTCGGCTTCCTGGCGCTGACTCTCGGCTTCGTCGGCTGGTACGCGCAGGCGCAACTCTCGATCGTGACCCTCGTCGGCCTCGTGCGGGCCGCCACCGTGACCCACGACCTCGCCTTCCTGCTCTACGACCCGCCCTCGCTGGTGCTCTGGGCCTTCGCGCTGGCCGCCCTGGTCGCCTGGGGACGCGGCACGTTCTGCGGCTGGCTCTGCCCCTTCGGCGCGCTGCAGGAACTCGTCGCGCTGCTGGCCCGGCCGCTGCGCATCCGCCCGGTCGCGGTGCCGCCCCGCCTCGACCGGGCGCTGCGGTCGCTGAAATACGTCGTGCTCGCCGGCATCCTCGGTGCCGCCGCCGCGGGGTCGCCCCTCGCCGACACCCTGTCCGAGGTCGAGCCGTTCAAGACCGCCATCACCCTGTACTTCGTCCGGGCGTGGCCGTTCGTCGCCTACGCGGCCGGGCTGCTGGTGCTCAACCTGCTCGTCTACAAGGGCTTCTGCCGCTACCTGTGCCCGCTCGGCGCCGCCCTCGCTCTCCTCGGGCGGGTCCGCGTCCTCGACTGGATCCCGCGCCGGGCGGAGTGCGGCTCGCCGTGCCAGCTCTGCAAGGTCCGCTGCCGCTACGGCGCCATCGCGCCCTCCGGCCGGGTCGACTACGCCGAGTGCTTCCAGTGCATGGAGTGCGTGACGATCATCCACGATCCCGGGCAGTGCGTGCCGCAGGTCGTGGCGCGCAAGCGGGGCCGCCGCGCCGCGCCCCGGCCGGTGACCGTCGGATGAGCGCGCCGCCGCACTTCGCGCCGGCCCGGCGCCGACTCCTCGTCGGGGCCGCGGGGCTGGCCGCGCTCGGCGGCGTCGCGGCGTTCCGCGCCGCCGCGGCGTCGCGCGGGCTGGCGCTGCGCACCCGCGCCGGCCTCGCCTTCGGCACCACCGTGGCCCTGACCGCTGCCGGGCCCGACCCGTCCGCGGTCGAGGCCGCGCTCGACAACGGGTTCGCGGCGATGCGTGCCGTTGAGGCGGCCGCCAGCCTGTTCCGGGCCGACAGCGCCCTGGCCCGCCTCAACCGGGACGGGTCCCTCGAGGCGCCCGACCCGCACCTGCTCGCCCTGCTGCGCTTCGCCCTCGCCCTCGCGGCCGAGACCGGCGGCGCCTTCGACCCGACCGTCCAGCCGCTCTGGCCGGTCTGGGCCGGCGCGGCCGCCCGCGGCGAGCGCCCCGGGGCGGAGGCCCTGCGGGGGGCCCTGTCGCGGGTCGGCTGGCGGCGCGTGCGGGTCGCGACGGACCGGATCGTCCTGGAGCCCGGGACGGCCCTGACGCTGAACGCCTTGATCCAGGGCTACGCGGCCGACCAGGTCATGGCGGCTTTCCGGGCGCGCGGCATCGACGACGCCTTCGTGGATACCGGCGAGTTCGGCGCCGCCGGCGCGCATCCGGACGGCGCGCCCTGGCGCCTCGGTCTGGCCGATCCGCGCGATCCCGGCGCGGTCGCCGCCGTCATCGCCCCGTTCACCGGCTTCGCCGCGACCTCGGGCGACTACAACATGAGCTTCTCGGACGACCGCACCGACCACCACATCTTCGACCCGGCCACCGGCCGGTCGCCGCGCGGCCTGTCGTCGGTGACGGTCACCGCGCCGACGGGGCTCGTCGCCGACGGGCTGTCGACCGCCTGCATGGTCCTGGGCCGCGCGCGCGGCGCGGACCTCGTCGCGGCCCGTCCGGGCTGCGCCGTGCGCTTCACCGGGAAGGGCTGACACATCCGGCCCCGTCGTGCGGGGCGACGCCCGAACCGTGGCGCGCGCCCTGCCCTCGCGGGGCCGATGGCTCTACGGAGGGTCCGATCCGCGGCGCAGGCCCTGCATGCGCCCGGACCGGAGAGGACCGTCAGGAGACGCGCGTGACCGAAGCGACCGGGCCGTACTGGCCGACGGATGACTGGGCGGAGCAGGACCCGGCTGCGGCGGGGCTCGATGCCGGGCGGCTCGCGGACGCGGTGGCGTTCGCGCAGGCCCACGAGAGCGCGTGGCCGCGCAGCCTGTACTATCCCGACGGGCGCTACGTCGGGATCGTCGAGTGGAACGAGACGGGGCCCTGGAGCGCCGTCGACGGGCCGGTGCGCCCGCGCGGCGGCCCGGCGGGCGTGATCCTGAAGGGCGGCCGGCGCGTCGCCGCCTGGGGCGACACGGCCCGCCCGGACATGACCTTCTCGATCGCCAAGAGCTACCTCGCGGTGCTGGCCGGCCTCGCCCACGACGACGGCCTGATCCCCGACGTCGACGCGCCGGTGCGCGACAGCGTACCCGACCCGCTCCTCGACGGCCCGGACAACGGCGCGATCACGTGGCGCCACCTCCTGCAGCAGTCGAGCGAGTGGCAGGGGACCCTGTTCGGCAAGTCCGATCAGGTCGATCATTTCCGGCAGATCGGCCCGAGCGCCGACAACAGCCGCAAGGGCGAGGCGCGGGCGCTGCGGCGCCCCGGCACCTACTACGAGTACAACGACGTCCGGGTGAACCTGCTGTCGTACTGCCTGATGCGCCGCTTCGGCCGGGCCCTCCCGGACGTGCTCCGCGAGCGGATCATGGATCCGGTCGGCGCCTCCCGCGACTGGGCGTGGCACGGCTACGACACGGCCTGGGTCGCGGTCGACGGCGCGCGGGTCCAGTCGGTCCCCGGCGGCGGCCACTGGGGCGGCGGCCTGTTCATCGGGGCCGACGACCACGCCCGCTTCGGCCTCCTCGTCGCCCGCGGCGGCGCCTGGAACGGGCGGCAGCTCCTCTCGGAGCGCTGGATCCGCGCCATGCTGACGCCCTCTCCGACGCTGGACAGCTACGGCTATCTCTGGTGGCTGAACCGCGGCGCGGCCGCCAAGCCGCAGCTGCCGGCCTCGGCCTTCAGCGCCCTCGGGGCGGGCAACAACGTGATCTGGTGCGACCCCGAGCACGACCTCGTCGCGGTCCTGCGCTGGATCGACAAGGCGGCCCTGGACGGCTTCCTGCTGCGCCTCGTGGCGGCCCTGCGCCCTTAGGCGGGCCGGCGGCGCTAGCCGCCCCGGACGTGATCGACGAAGCTCCGGAGCAGCGGCCGCATCTGGCGGCGGCTCGGGTAGTAGAGGAAGAAGCCCGGGAAGGGCGGGCACCACGCGTCGAGGACCCGGATCAGGCGGCCGGCCGCGATGTCGGCCGCCACCTGCGCCTCGAAGAGGTAGGCGAGGCCGGCGCCGCCGCGCGCCGCTCCGGCCACCAGCCCGTCATCGTCGAGGACGAGGGTGCCGGTGACCGGGATCGACTGGGCGATCCCGTCCTTCTCGAGTTCCCAGAGGTAGAGGCCGCCGCTCGGGAAGCGGCGCCGGACGCAGACATGCCGGTGCAGGTCCTGCGGGTCCGCGGGCGTCCCGTGGCGGGCGAGATAGTCCGGCGCGGCGACGATCGCGCCGCGCTGCGGCGGGCCGAGCGGCACCGCGATCATGTCCTGGTCCAGGCTCTCGGCGAAGCGGACGCCGGCATCGAACCCCTCGGCGACGATGTCGCGGAAGCCGTCCTGCGCGCGGATCTCGATCTCGACGCCCGGATGCGCGCGGGTGAACGCGACGGCGAGCGGCACCAGCAGCATCTCGGCGGCCGACCGCGGCACCGAGATCCGCAGCGTCCCGGTGAGCCGCCGCTCCGCGGCGGTCGCCACCTCGACCGCGTCGGCGATCGCCGCGAGGGCGGGCTCGAGACCGTCGAGCAGGCGCTGGCCCGCCTCGGTCGGGGCGACGCTGCGGGTCGTCCGCGCGAGGAGGCGCACGCCGAGGCTCGCCTCCAGGCCGTTGATCGCGTGGCTCACCGCCGAGACCGAGAGCCCGAGATCGCGCGCGGCGCCGCGGAAACTCCGGCGCACCGCGACCGCGGCGAAGAGCGACAGAGCGGGGAGGTCGGCGCGTCTCACTGTTGAGCCGCATAGAACAGCCTGCGCCGCAGGTCACGGATTATCGCCGCCGGCGCCCCGTGCGAAGTCCGGCCCGCATCACGGGAGGCCCGCATGGATCATCGCCGACTCGGAACCGAACTCACCGTCTCCGCCCTCGGCCTCGGCTGCATGGGCATGAGCTACGCCTACGGCGGCCAGCCCGAGGGCGAGGCCACCGCCACGCTGCGCCGCGCCGTCGACCTCGGCATCACCCTCTTCGACACGGCCGAGATGTACGGCCCCTTCGAGAACGAGAAGCTGGTGGGCAAGGCCCTGGCGCCGGTCCGCGACCGGGTGATCATCGCCACCAAGTTCGGCTTCAAGATCTCCGAGACCGGCCAGGGTCCCGACCGGATCATCGGCGTCGACAGCCGGCCCGAGCACGTCCGGGCGGTCTGCGACGCCTCGCTCCGGCGCCTCGGCGTCGACGTCATCGACCTGTTCTACCAGCACCGGGTGGACCCGGCGGTGCCGATCGAGGACACGGTCGGCGCCATGGCCGATCTCGTGCGGGCCGGCAAGGTCCGGGCGCTCGGCCTGTCCGAGGCCGGCGCGGCCACGATCCGGCGGGCCCACGCGGTCCATCCCATCGCCGCCGTGCAGAGCGAGTACTCCCTCTGGAGCCGCGACCCCGAGGCCGAGGTGCTGCCGACCTGCCGCGAGCTCGGGATCGGCTTCGTGCCGTACAGCCCCCTGGGGCGCGGATTCCTGACCGGCGCGATCCGCGACCGCGACAGCCTCGCCGCCGACGATTACCGCCGCACGATGCCGCGCTTCGCGGCGGAGAACCTCGCGGCCAACCGGCAGCTGCTCGACACGCTCGCCGCCCTGGCGCGCGACAAGGGCGTGACGCCGGCCCAGCTCGCCATCGCCTGGGTGCTGAACCAGGGCGACTTCGTCGTGCCGATCCCGGGCGCCCGCAAGATCCGGAATCTCGAGGAGAACGCCGCGGCGGCCGGTCTCGTCCTGGCCGAGGCCGACCTGCGGGCCATCGCGGACGCGATGCCCGCCGAGGCGGTGACCGGCGACCGCTACGGCGCCGCCGGGCTGGCGATGGTCGGTCTCTGAACCGTCAGAGCGCCGCGATGGTCTCGGCCATCGCGCGCGCCCGCGGCACGAGGCTTCCCACCTCCAGGTACTCCTCGGGCGAGTGGGCCTTGCCGCCCACCGGGCCCACGGCGCAGAGCGTGGGGCAGCCGACGCTGGCGGTGAAGCCCGAATCGGCGCAGCCGCCGGCGAACTCGCCGGTGACGGGGTTGCCGCCCTCCGCGCTCACCCTTGCGTAGGTCTCGAACAGGGCCCGCGAGGCCTCGTCCTGCACGAGCGGCAGGAACTCGCCCTTGATGGTGAGATGCGCGGTCGTGTCCGGCACCGTCGATCCGGCCACGATCGCGGCGATCCGGTCCATGGCGGCCTCGCGGTCGGGCGGGGTCACGTAGCGCAGGTCGATCTCGCAGGTCGCCCGGGGCGCCACGGTGTTCACCGACTGGCCGCCGGAGACCAGGCCGACATTCACCGTGGTGCCGCGGTCGAGGTCGGTGAGCGCGTGGAGCGCGACGGTCTTGTGGGCGAGCTCCAGGATGGCGCTGCGCCCGTCGGCGTAGTTGCCGCCGGAATGGGCCGCCCTGCCGAGCACCTCGAGGTGCATGAACACCCCGCCCTTGCGGCCGGTGACGACGTTGCCGGTCGGCCGCCCCGGCTCGGAATTCAGCACCGCGCGGGCGCCCCGGGCGGTCTCCTCGATGATCGGCCGGCAGGCCGGCGAGCCGATCTCCTCGTCGCTGGTGAACAGGCCGACGAGCGGCACCAGCGCGCCGCCGGCCCGGTGGTAGGCGGCCAGCACGAAGGCGTTCATCACGAGGCCCGCCTTCATGTCGGCGACGCCCGGCCCGTAGGCGCGGCCGTCGGCGACCCGGAACGGCCGGCGGGCCGGCTCCCCCTTCGGGAAGACGGTGTCGCGGTGGCCCATGAGCACGACCGGCCGGTTGCCGCCGCCCGATCCGGCCACGCTCGCCTTCAGCGCGTCGCCGTAGCCGTCGACCGGGATCGTGGTCACCGGGATGCCGTGGCCGGCGAGGAACTCCGCGATGCGGATGCCGACCGCGTCGACGCCCGGCTTGTCGTAGGAGCCGGAATCGATGTTCACCAATTCCTCGAGGAGCGCCAGCATCGCGCCCTCCTGCCCGTCGAGCCAGCGGAGGACGTCGGTGTCATGGGCGGTCATGGGGGCCTCATACCGGGGTCAGCAGGATTGCGCAGACCGTCTTTGCGAGCGCAGCGAAGCAACCCAGCGTCGCGCAACCTCTGGCAGCATAGCGCAGACTGGAGTGCTTCGCTCCGCTCGCAAAGACGGCGCCGCGCCCGTACGATCCGCCGATCTGGTCGGCCGCGCCTACTCGACCGTGACCGATTTGGCGAGGTTGCGGGGCTGGTCGACGTCTTTCCCCATGAACACCGCCGTGTGGTAGGCGAGCAGCTGGATCGGCACCGCGTACACGATCGGCGCCACCGTCGGGTCGAGCGCCGGCATGGTGAAGGTCGCGAGCGTGTCGAGCCCGTGCTCGGCCGCGCCCTTGGCGTCGCCGATCAGCACGATGCGTCCGCCGCGGGCGGCCACCTCCTGCATGTTCGAGACGGTCTTCTCGAACACCGCGTCGTGCGGCGCGATCACGATCACCGGCACGCTCTCGTCGATCAGCGCGATCGGCCCGTGCTTCAGCTCGCCCGCCGCGTAGCCCTCGGCGTGGATGTAGCTGATCTCCTTGAGCTTCAGCGCCCCCTCCAGCGCCATCGGGTAGCTGGTGCCGCGGCCGAGATAGAGCACGTCCCGCGCCTTCGCGACCTCCCGGGCCAGACCCTCGATCGCCGCCTCGTGGGTGAGCGCCTCGGCCATCAGGCCCGGCGCCTTGATCAGGCCGTCGATCAGCCGCCGCTCGCCCGCCGCGTCGAGGGTGCCGCGGGCCCGGCCCGCCGCGATGGCGAGGCAGAGCAGCACGGTGAGCTGGCACGAGAACGCCTTGGTGGAGGCGACGCCGATCTCCGGCCCGGCCAGCGTCGGCATCACCACGGAGGATTCCCGCGCGATCGTCGAGGTCGGCACGTTGACCACGCTCAGCGTGTGCTGGCCCTGGGACTTCGCGTAGCGCAGGGAAGCCAGGGTGTCGGCGGTCTCGCCCGACTGCGAGATGACCAGCGTCAGCCCGTCCTTCTCGAGCGGCGCCTCGCGGTAGCGGGCCTCGGAGGCGACGTCGATCTCCACCGGCAGGCGCGCCACCTGCTCGAACCAGTACCGGGCGACGAGGCCCGCGTAGTAGGCCGTGCCGCAGGCGGTGATGTAGACGCGGCTGAGCTTGGCGAAGTCGAAGGGCAGCGCCTCGGGCAGCGCCACCCGCCCCTGCGCCATGTCGACGTAGTGGGCGAGCGTGCGGCCCACCACCTCGGGCTGCTCGTGGATCTCCTTGGCCATGAAGTGGCGGTACTCGCCCTTGTCGATCCGGTAGGCCTGGGTGGCGATCGTCTGCCGGGCGCGCTCGACCGTGGCGCCCGACGCGTCGCGGATCTCGGCGCCGCCCCGGGACAGGATCGCCCAGTCGCCCTCGTCGAGATACGTGATGGCGTCGGTGAACGGGGCGAGCGCCAGGGCGTCGGAGCCCAGGTAGGTCTCGCCCTCGCCGAAGCCGATGGCCAGCGGCGCGCCGTGGCGGGCCCCGATCAGCAGGTTCTCCTCGCCGGAGAAGAGGAAGCCCAGCGCGAACGCGCCGCGCAGCCGCGGCAGGGCGGCGGCTACGGCCTCCACCGGCCCCATCTGCCGGTCCATGTTGCGGCTGACGAGCTGGGCGACGACCTCGGTGTCGGTCTCGGTCTCGAAGACGACGCCGTCGGCCTCCAACTCCTGCTTGAGCTCGCGGAAATTCTCGATGATGCCGTTGTGCACGACGGCCAGGCGCTTGGTGGCGTGCGGGTGGGCGTTGGTCTCGTTGGGCCGGCCGTGGGTTGCCCAGCGGGTGTGGCCGATGCCGATCGTGCCGGTGAGCGGCTCCTGGGCGAGCCTGGCCTCCAGGTTGACCAGCTTGCCCGAGGCCCGGCGCCGCGCCAGCCGGCCGTGCTCCAGGGTGGCGATGCCGGCGGAATCGTAGCCGCGGTACTCGAGCCGCCGCAGGGCCTCGATCACCTGCCCCGCCACCGCGTCGCGCCCGACGATGCCGACGATGCCGCACATAGGAGTGTCTCTCGCTGTCGCGCCCGGATGGCCGCGCGCAGGTCGTGCGCAAGGTCCGGGCCGCCCCGCGCCGTGCGGGGCCGAGCGGGACTTCTACCGGATCGGCCCCGCGCAGGGCCAGCCCCGCCCGCGCGGCGTGTCCGGCCTCACGCCTTCCCGCGCCGCGCCTTCTCGGCCTGCAGCGCCGCGCGCTTCTCCCCGGCCCAGCCCGGCTTCACCGCCTGCCGGCCCCGGGCCACCGCCATGGCGTCGGCCGGCACGTCGTCGGTGATCACCGAGCCGGAGGCGACGTAGGCCCCCTCCCCCACCGAGACGGGGGCGACCAGGGCCGAGTTCGAGCCGATGAACGCGCCCGCGCCGATCGTGGTCCGGTGCTTGAGCACGCCGTCGTAATTGCAGGTGATCGTGCCGGCGCCGATATTGGCCTTGGCGCCGACCTCGGCGTCGCCGAGATAGGTGAGGTGCGCGGCCTTGGCGCCGGCACCCATCCGGGCGTTCTTCAGCTCGACGAAATTGCCGAGCTCCGCGCCGGCCTCCAGCACGGCGTTGCCGCGCAGCCGCACGAACGGCCCGATCTTCACGCCCGTCTCCAGGCTGGTCTCGGTGAGATGCGCGAAGGCCCGCACGGTGCAGCCCTCCGCGACCCGCACGCCGGGGCCGAACACCACGTTGGGCTCCACGATCACGTCGCGCCCCAGCACCGTGTCGTGGCTGAGGAACACTGTCTCGGGGGCGATCAGCGTGGCGCCGCCCAGCATCGCGCTGCGGCGCAGCTGCGCCTGGATCGCGGCCTCCGCGACGCTGAGCTGCACCCGGTCGTTGACGCCCTGCGCCTCGGCCTCGTCCACCGGCACGACCGTGACGGGCAGCCCGTCGGCCACCGCCAGCGCGACCGCGTCGGGCAGGTAGTACTCGCCGGCGGCGTTGTCGTTGCCGATGCGGGTGAGCAGGGCCAGGGCGTGCCGTCCGGCGAGCGCCATCAGCCCGGCATTGCACAGGGTCACGGCCCGCTCGGCCGCGCTCGCGTCCTTCTCCTCGCGGATGGCGAGCACGCGGTCGCCCTCGGTCAGCACCCGCCCGTAGCCGGAGGGTGTCGCCGTCTCGAAGGCCAGCACGGCCACCGCGGCGCCGTCGGCCAGGGGCGCGCGGAGGCGCAGGAAGGTGTCGGCCGAGACGAGCGGCGTGTCGCCGAAGGCGATCACCACATCGTCGTCGGGGTCGGCCAGGATCTCCCGGGCGGCGAGCACCGCGTGGGCGGTACCGAGGCGCTCGGCCTGCGGGAAGACTCGGGCGCCGGGGGCCGCCCGCGCGATCTCGGCGGCGACGTCGTCGCGGCCGGGTTCGGCCACCACGGCGATCCGGCCCGCGCCCGCCGCCTGGACGGCGGCCAGGACGTGGCCGAGCATGCTGCGCCCGGCGATCCGGTGCAGCACCTTCGGCAGGTCCGAGCGCATCCGCGTGCCCTTCCCGGCCGCGAGCACGATGGCGGTGAGGCTGCGCGAGGGCGTTCCGGTCGGGGTCATCGCGGGTCCAGGCATCGATCGAGGGCCAAGACGGATGGGCCGGACGGGCGCCCGGCGCAACCCCGTCCGGGCCGATCAGCGTAGCGCCAGGGCGACGTGCTGGCCCGAACCGTGGGCGAAGCGCTCCCGGCGGCGCTCGATCGAGCTCGGGATCCGCAGGGATTCCCGGTACTTCGCCACCGTGCGCCGCGCGATGTCGACGCCCTCCCCGCGCAGCTTCTGCACCAGGGCGTCGTCGGACAGCACGTCGTCCGGCGTCTCGCCGTCGACGAGCTGCTTGATGCGGTGGCGCACCGCCTCGGAGGAGTGTGCGGCGGCGCCGGCCGCCCCGGGGATCGCCGCGGTGAAGAAGTACTTCATCTCCAGGGTCCCGCGGCTCGTGCCGATGGCCTTGTTGGAGGTGACCCGCGAGACGGTCGATTCGTGCATGCCGATCGCCTCGGCCACGGTCTTGAGGTTCAGCGGCCGCAGGTGGGTGACGCCGTGGACGAAGAACCCGTCCTGCTGGCGGACGATCTCGGTGGCGACCTTCAGGATGGTGCGGGCGCGCTGCTCCAGCGAGCGGGTCAGCCAGTTGGCGTTCTGCAGCGCCTCCGACAGGAAGGCCTTGTCGCCCTCCGCGGCGGCGTTGCGCGAGACGCGGGCGTAGTAGCTCTGGTTCACCAGGACCCGGGGCAGCGCCTCGCTGTTCAGCTCGACCAGCCAGGAGCCGTCCGGCGCGGCGCGCACGAACACGTCCGGGACCAGGACCTCGACGGCGCTCGACCCGAAGGCCCGGCCGGGCTTCGGATCCAGGCGGCGGATCTCGCCCAGCATGTCGACGAGGTCCTCGTCGTCGACGCCGCAGAGCCGGCGCAGGGCCGCGAAATCGCGCTTGGCCACGAGGTCGAGCCGCGAGACCAGCGCCTGCATCGCCGGGTCGAACCGGTCGCGCTCGCGCAACTGGATCGCGAGGCACTCGGCGAGGTCGCGGGCCGCGATCCCGGGCGGGTCGAAGGTCTGGACCAGCGCCAGCATCCGGCCGACGAGGGCCGGGTCGGCGCCGAGCCGCTCGGCCACGCCCTCCACCGTCTCGCGCAGGTAGCCGGCCTCGTCGACGGCGTCGATCAGGAAGCCGCCGATCAACCGCTCGGCCGGCTCCCGGGTCGCGAGGTCGAGCTGGCCCGCGAGGTGCTCGCGCAGCGAGGTCTCGGCCGTGAGGGTCGCCTCGAAATCGGGCGCCTCGGCGTCGAAGCTGCCGCCGGAGCTGCCGTAGGGCGGCGGCGTCAGCGAGAGCATGTCGCCCCCGCCCGCCTCGCGCGCCTGGACGGAGCTCTCGTCGGGAAACACGTTGTCGAGGCGCGTGTCGAAGTCGCTCTCGATCTCGCCGCGGCTCGGGTTGAGGTCGGCCGAGAGCCACGAGTCGGGCTCCGGCGCGTCGAAGCCGTCGGCCCCCGCCTCCTCGGCATGGCTGCCCGATTCGGCGGCGTCACCCGCGGCCGGCAGGTCCGGCTCGGCGCGCTCCAGCAGCGGGTTGCGTTCCAGCTCGGCCTCGACGTAGGCCGAGAGATCGAGGTGCGAGAGTTGGAGAAGCTTGATCGCCTGCAGGAGCTGCGGCGTCATCACCAGGGCCTGGCCCTGACGCACTTCCAGCCGTTGCACCAAACTCATGCGAGGCCCCGATGCCCTTCCGGCGCGGTTCGCCAGCCGGAGCCACGCTGCTCACGGCATGGTTCTTGCTTGCTCCGTCGCACTTTCTGTAACGCGATCCGACCCGCGCGTCAAAGCGCGACCGTGCACGCCGCTGTTGGCAAGTGCTCGGCGCTGCGGGACGCGCAGCGTTCCAGTCACATCCCGATCCGCCGCCCGGCAGTCTGAGGGCAGATCTTAAAGGAAGGTTTGCGCAATCATCCGCGCGCATTTGCCAGGACATCCGAAATCCGCCGGCAAAGCTTTGTCTGGTTGCAGACGCTTCCCCCGCTAGATGCAATATCCGCTCGCTATTCCGTGTTGATCCGAGCATGGCTCGGGGGTGCGCCGCGGTTCCCGCACGAGAGCTGCTGCGCGGAGGTCGATTTCTGCGTACGCGTTTGCCGATGCCGCATCAGAACCGCCTTCTGGCCGCCCTATCCGAGGCGGATGGCGCACTGCTCGGGCCTCATCTGGAGGCGATCGACCTGCCCCTCGGCAAAGTGCTCGTCGAGCCGGCCGCCGCGATCCCGCACGCGGTCTTCATCGACACCGGCCTGTGCTCGGTGGTGTCGACCCTCGCCGAGGGCGGCCGGATCGAGGTCGGCCTGTTCGGACGCGACGGCATGGCCGCACCGGCGCTGCTGCTCGGAACCGACACGATCCCGTACCAGATTTTCATGCAGGTCGCCGGACGAGGGCGCCGGATCTCCGTGCCGGCCCTGCGCGACGCCCTGAAATCCAGCCCGTCGCTGCGCAACCTGCTGCTGCGCTACGTCCAGACCTTCCTGGTCCAAGTTGCCCAGACCGCGATCGCCAACGCGGGCGCGCCCGCCGAGGAGCGGCTCGCGCGGTGGCTCCTCATGTACCACGACCGGCAGGATGGCGACGACCTGTCGGTGACGCACGAGTTCCTGTCGATCATGCTCGGTGTGCGCCGCCCGACCGTCACGGTCGCGATCCACACCCTGGAGGGCGCCGGCCTGATCCGGGCTCGGCGCGGCCGGATCCGGGTCCTGAGCCGCACCCGCCTGGAGGAGGCTGCCGGCCAGACCTACGGCCCGGCCGAGGCCGAGTACGAGCGCCTGATCGGCCCGCTGCGGCGGCCTCAGAGCACGCTGGCGTAGGGGACTTCGGCCACCACCGCGCCGGCCTCGTCGGTGATGACGAAGGTGTCGGCGCGCCAGCCGCGCGGCGCGCCGTAGACATGCGGCAGGCGGCGCATCTCGCGCAGGATGTCGCGGGCGAGGTGCTCGGCCGCCGTCCGATCGGGCAGATCGTCGCCCTCCCGATCGGCGATCAGCGTGCCGTGCCGCCGGACGTTGAGGAAGAAGCGGGGCAGGTGACATCCCCTTCGAGGATCGGCCAGCGGGGCCTTCGGGGCGCCCGTCGAAGACCGCGTGCCGCGCCATCGGGAACGGCGTCGCGGGCCTGAGCGGCGTGTCGGATCGGCGCGAACCACGCCGCGCGGGTTACCGGCCGCCGAGTGTCCGCCGAGACGGGCGGCCCGCGCAAGGGCAGCCCGAGCGAGGGCAACCCGCGCGAGGGCGGCTGCGGCAGTTCGCGCACCGACGGGTACCGGGCGGACCGCGCCGGCCATATCGTACTTTCGGGCAGAGGGTTCGGGGCGGGATCAGTCCGGCCGCACGCGCGGCGTCTGTCCACACTCATACATTTTTCTGAGGGCGGGTGGATCGCGGCCCGCGCGGCCGCGTTCTCCGCGCGGTCGCCGCGGCGCGAGGATCCGGCGGCCCGTCGCGCGAGGCCGTGCGGCGCCCACACACAGGTTAACGACACCGCTCAGGTCGCGGCGCACGCTCCTCAGCTGGCCGTGAGGTTCTGCGCCATGCGCTACTTCACCGATTTCACCGACGACCGCGGCCTGTCCCCCGACGAGGAGGGGCTGCCCTTCGCCGATCGTCACGAGGCGTGCCTGTCGGCGACCGAGGCCCTGATCGAGGCCGTGCATGACCGGCTCCGCGTCCGGGCGGACCGGCCGGCCCCCGGAGATGCCGGCCTGGTGCTGGAGGCGCGGGTCCGCGACGCGACCGGCAGCACGGTCTTCCGCGCCCGCCTCACCCTCGACCTGGACTGGCAGCCCGCCGACGGCTGAGCGCGGGCCCTACCAGCCGCAATTGGGGATCGGCGGCTGCGCCTTGGCCATGGCCGACTTCTCGATCGGCACCATCGCGCCCCAGGCGTATTTCTGGGCGTGGGGCGTGACGTTGGCGAAGAGGCAGCCGAGCTGGAAGTGGGTCGCGCCCATCTCGCCCGCGAAGCCCATGCAGTCCAGGAAGGTCCAGGTCTTCGGCACCGGGGTCATGGACCGCCAGCGCGGCATCGCCACGGGCGAGCAGACTTTGACCGCCCCGGTGCCGTCGTCGGCGTTGAGCGCGTCCCCCTGGCTCTGCGCCGCGGAGGGGGCGAGGCCGAGCAGGAGGATTGCCGCGAGAATCGCTCGGCCGGGGATCAGGGCGTGTCGGCTCATCGGGTCAGCGCATCGTCCACCACAGGGCCGCGAGGATCGCGAAGCCGAGAACGTTGTAGAGGATCGCCCAGATCCAGACACCCAGGACGGCGCGGCTCGGCTGCCGCGGTCGCGACCGGCCGGGGCGCAGGCGGTTCCGGTCCTCCGGTGTCGGCCAGATCGCCGCCCGGGGTGCCTTGAGGAGCCGCGTCAGCGCCTCCGGGAGGTGCGGGCCGTGCGGTGTCTCGCCGGTCATGGCAGTCTCCGATGCGACGATGGCCCGGGCCGGGTCGCGCCCGCCCGGCGCCGGACCTGTCCGGGTGACCCGAGATCCGGCGGCAGTGCCGCTCACAGCACCGTGCCGGGTGCCTGCGGGTAGTATTGGTAGGCCCAGGTCTCCGAGAGCAGCCTCTCCCCGGATCTCAGCTGCAGACGCATCTCCACCGGATCCGGACCCTCGGCGTAGACCTTGAGAAAGACCCGCCAGGGGCTCGGCTTGCCGTAGGGCGCCCAGGTGGCGCCGACTTCCTCGACGCTGCCGCGCGACAGGGTGAGCGCGACCGTGGCCTTCTCGGGATCGAGGCCCGACAGGGCCGCGCCCTCGAATTCCAGCACGAACTGCCGCACGAGGTTGGCCCGGCCCGGGCGTCTGTCGGCATCCGCGAGCCACGCGGCCTTGGTGGCCCGGGTCGCGACGCACCGGGCGAGGTCGGTGGCGACCGGCTCCTTGACGGTCCAGCGCAGCCGGTAGGCGAAGCTGCGGTCCGACCCGGCCTGCGGCGCGTCGTCCGGCACCCAGAGGGCGACGATGTTGTCGTCGGTCTCCTGATGGGTCGGGATCTCCACGAGCTGGACGCTGCCGCGGCCCCAGTTGCCCTGCGGCTCGACCCAGATGTCGGGCCGGTTCTCCTCGAAGCCGTCGTCGATGTAGTTCTCGTAGGCGCGGTCGCGCTGGAGCAGGCCGAAGCCCTTCGGCGACCGGTCGGCGAAGGCGCTGACGCTGAGGCGGGGCGGGTTGTTGAGCGGCCGCCAGATCAGCTCGTCGGCGCCGGTCTGCATCAGCAGCCCGTCGGAATCGTGCACCTCGGGCCGCCAGTCGCTCGCGAGGAAGCGGCTCATGCCCTCCGAGTACCACAGCATCGAGGTCAGGGGCGCCATGCCGAACCGCTCGACCGCCTTGCGCATGTAGACCGTGCAGGCGACGTCGATGACGACGTGCGGCTCCTTCCGGGCGACGAACCGGTAGGCACCGGTGAGGCTCCGGCCCTCGAGGAGCGCCAGCACGGTCACGGCGCCGTCCGCGGCCGGGCTGACGTAGAAGCGCGTGAAGACCGGGAATTCCTCGGTCTTCCCGGGCCCGGGCGCCGTGTCGATCGCGATGCCCCGGGCCGAGGCCCCGTACTGGGCTCCGTCCCCGGCGGCGCGGAAGTACGAAGCGCCCAGGAAGGCCAGCCAGTCGCCGTCGTCGCCCGGCTGCCCGGCGGGCGCCTTCTGGAACCGGAACCCCGCGAAGCCCGCCCCGTCCGGAACGTCCTTGGCCGGGTTGCCCGGCGGGTAGGTGAACAGGTCGTGGCTGTAGAGCACCTCGCGGGCCTGCCCGCCCTCCAGGGCGTAGACCTTCACGGGATGGCGGAAGAAGTTGCCGAGGTGGAAGAAGGTCACCGGGTACGGGCTGTCGGCGAACAGGGCGTGGCCCGGCGGGTAGCGGATCTCCTGGAGCGGCCCGTAGGTCAGGGCGTCGAGGGCCGCCGAGGCGGGCGCCTCCGGCGGCGGCGCGTAGGGCCGGTCCCGCAGCGTCCGGGCGAGATCCTTCAGCCGGTCGAGGTCCATGGGCTCGGGCGGTGCGAGGCGCGGCCCGCCGCCGGCGGCCCGGGCGAGGCCGGGATACGGCGCGAGGGCGAGGAGCCCGATGGCGGTCAGGACGCGGCGCGTGATCAAGCTGGAACCCCCGGATTCGGTCGGGCCTCGCGACCCGCGCCGCCCTCTAGCCACGCCGGCGCGGCGGCGCAATTTCCCGGCCGCGGCTCAGCTCCGCGGACCGCAGTTGCCGGTGCTGCCGTCGGTCGTCCAGAGGTTGGCGCCGCCGCCCGGCGGGCACTGCCCCGGCAGCGCCAGGGTGATCAGCTTCGCGAAGGTGTTGGCCTCGTCCTCGCCGTAGCCGATCTCGCCGACCATGCGGCCGGTCCTGTCGAACAGCGCCACGGTGGCGGAATGCTCCATCGTGTAGTCGCCGTCCTTGGTCGGCACGCGCTTGTAGGCGACGTGGTAGGCGTCGGCCATCCGGGCGACCTGCTGCGGCGTGCCGACGAAGCCGCGGATCCGCGGGTCGAACGAGGCCAGGTACGCCCGCAGGGTGTCGGGCGTGTCCCGCTCCGGGTCGAGGGTGACGAAGACGACGTTGAGGCGGTCCGCGTCGCGGCCCATCCGGCCGAGGGCCGACGCCAGGGTCGCGAGCGTGGTCGGGCAGACGTCCGGGCAGTGGGTGAAGCCGAAGAACAGGACGGACGGCTTGCCGCGGAGATCGGCCTGGGTCACCGGGCGGCCGTCGAGATCCGCCATCGTGAACGGGCCGCCGACCTTCCGGGAATGGCTGAACCGCGATCCCTGCTGGAGGACGATCGCCCCGGTGCCGGTAGCGATCACGGCGACGAGGGCGACGGAGGTGATGAGGGCGAGAGGGCTCGGTGCCATGCTGTGACCTGCGACGGCGCGTCGGGGTGGCCGGTATCGATGCCGCCAATATGGGGTCCGTGTCGACAGGCGTGAGGCCGCGGCCTCCCGTGCGGGGCCGGCCTGGAGAGGCGACGACGTCAGGAACACGCCTGGGAGCGGCCGGTTGGCCAAGGTACGGGCGCTCGCGCCATCCGGCGCCGGGACACTCGGGCCGCGGGCCCGACCGTCCCCTCCGCGACCGTGCACGGGAGCCGCCCCAGATGGCCCAGCAGATCCCCGTCGACCCGCAGGCCCGGGCCGACGATCCCCGCCGCGACGCCGAGCGGGACGACGCCACCCACGCCATCGCCGATGACGTCGCCTATCAGCGCCACGTCCTGGTCAACGTCGTGTTCGTGGGGCCCCCCGGCGCGGGCGACCGGGGTTGGGTCCTGATCGACGCCGGCGTGATGGGCGCGAAGCGCGGGATCGAGGCCGCGGCCCGGGCCCGCTTCGGCGAAGGCGCCCGGCCGGCCGCGATCGTCCTGACCCATGGCCATTTCGACCATGTCGGCGTCCTGGAGGACCTCGCGGAGGACTGGGACGTCCCGGTCTACGTGCACGCCCTGGAGCGGCCCTATCTCGACGGCAGCGCCGCCTACCCGACGCCGGATCCGAGCGTCGGCGGCGGACTCCTCGGCCGCCTGTCGCCGCTGTTCCCGACGAGCCCGGTCGACGTCTCCGGGCGGCTTCGCCTCCTGCCGGAGGACGGTTCGGTGCCGCCCCTGCCCGGCTGGCGCTGGATCCACACGCCCGGCCACGCGCCGGGCCACGTCTCGCTCTGGCGCGAATCCGACCGGACGCTGATCGCGGGCGACGCCTTCATCACCATGGCGCAGGAATCCGCCTACGCGGTCGCGACGCAGGCGCCGGAGCTGCACGGGCCGCCGATGTACCTGACGATCGACTGGCCGGCGGCGCGCGCGTCGGTGCGGGCGCTCGCCGCGCTCGCCCCGGAGCGGGTCATCACCGGACACGGCCGGCCGCTGCAGGGGCCCGAGATGCGCTGCGCCCTCGACGCCCTGGCGGCGGACTTCGACCGGGTCGCGGTTCCGGAGACGGGCCGGTTCGTGGATCACCCGCTCGGGGCCGCCGACGGCTCCGCCTACAGGGCGCCGCGCTGACCGGCGTGATGCGGCCGCGCGAGCGGAATCCCGCGCCTCACGAGGCCCGCGCGAGATCCTGGAACGGGGCCGGGGATCGCGCGGCGGCGAGCACGCCGTCCATCTCGGCCTTCGGCATGGCGTGGCCGAACAGGTAGCCCTGGCCGAAATGGCAGCCCTGTTCGGAGAGCCAGTCGAGGCTGGCGTCGGTCTCGATCCCCTCGGCGGTGGTGGAGAGGCCGAGGCTCGCCCCGAGCTTGATGATGGCGTCGACGAGCTTCGCCCGCTCGTCGCTCATCGTGATGGCGTCGACGTAGCTGCGGTCGATCTTCAGCTTGTCGAACTTCAGTTCGCGCAGGTGGTACAGGCTGGAATAGCCGGTTCCGAAATCGTCCAGCGCGATGCGCACGCCGAGTTCGCGCAGCGACAGCAGGGTCGTCCGGGTCGCCTCCAGGTCCTGGATCAGGGCGCTCTCGGTGATCTCGACCTCCAGGCGCTGCGGCGGGAAGCCGGTCTCGGTCAGGATCCCGAGGATGCGCTGGGCGAGCCACGCGTCCTGGAACTGCTGCGGGGCGATGTTCACCGCGAGGATCAGGTGCGGCGGCCAGGCCCGGGCATCCAGGCAGGCGCGGCGGATCAGGCTGTAGCTGAGATCCGCGATGATCCCGGTTTCCTCGGCCACCGGGATGAACTCGCTCGGGCCCACCACCCCGCGCGTCGGGTGGCGCCAGCGCGCCAGGACCTCGACCCCGACGATCTCCTTCTCGGGGAGCGACACCACCGGCTGGTAGAAGGGCTCGATCGCGCCCGTCTCGATGGCGAGGCGAAGTTCCGTCTCCATGCGGGCGCGGGCGCGCAGCTCCGCGTCCATGGCGCTGCGGAAGAAGCGGACATTGCCGCGCCCGTCCTTCTTGCCCTGGTACATGGCGAGGTCGGCCGCGTGCAGGATCGCGTCGGCGTCCCCGTGCTCGGCCGACACCGCGGCGACGCCGACCGTGGCCCCGACCTTCAGGTCGTTCTGGCTCCACGTCACCGGCTCGGCGATGCGCGCGATGACCGCCTGTGCGAGGCGCCGCAGCGCCTCGCTCTCGTAGCGGAGCGGGACCAGCATGGCGAACTCGTCGCCGCCCAGACGGGCCGCCAGGCCGCCCGACGGCACGAGCTGCTGGAGACGCTCGGCCACGGCGCACAGGACCGCGTTCCCGGCCGCGTGGCCGTAGAGGTCGTTGACCGGCTTGAACCGGTCGAGGTCGATGAGGAGCACCGCCGCGTCGGCGGCGCCCGGCGCGTGCGCCCGTTCCACGGCGTCGATGAAGCGGCGACGGTTCGCCAGACCGGTCAGCCCGTCGTGCCGGGCGATCGCCTCGGCCTGCGCGGCGGCGGCGGCGCGCTCGAGCATGAGCCGCCGGAGGATGATCGATTTGCGGATGCTGGCGCCCCACTGCGCCACGCCCATGCAGGCGGCGAGCAGCAGCAGGTCCGTGAGGTTGTAGGTGGCGACGACGCTGTTCAGATACGCGAAGGTCCCGAGCGTGACGCCGACGAACCAGATCCCGACGCCGATCACGAGGAGGCACAGGGTCTCGTACAGTTCGCCGCGGCCCCAGGCTCTCGACGTCTCGATCGGCATGGTCAGGACCCGGTTTCCAACGTCAGAGCGAAGCATGCCGTCCGCTCACGCGCTGTAGATCAGCTCCGGACGCGGCAGCTTCTCTACATCTTTACGGGTCTTTGTCTTGGTTTAATTTGGATTAAATCGCGCCGCCACGCTGCGCGCGGCTCGGGGGCGCCGGTATGTCCCGTCGCGGGAAGAGATGGACAGGGCCGCGCCGTCACGCCTCGTCGACGGCGTCCGGACGCTGCGCGGCCGCGCGGCTCTCTTGGAGGGTGGCGGCGGCCTTGACGATCGACAGGATCCCGCCGCGGGTCGTCTCGTCGGTGATGCTGGTGAAGGCCAGGACGAGTTCCATGACCTTCGGATCCTCGAACAGGGCCGCGGGTCCGACGCGTCCGCCGCCGTTGTCCCGCGGATCCGCGAAGAACGTGTCCACCGGCACCCTCAGCAGGTCGGCGATGGCCTGAAGACGCCCTGCGCCGATGCGGTTGCGCCCCTTCTCGTACTTCTGAACCTGCTGGAAGCTGACGCCGATGGCCTGACCGAGATCGGTCTGGCTCAGGCCCTGTGCCACGCGGAGTGCCGCGATGCGGCCGCCGATCGAGCGATCGGTCTCGGTGGCGGACTTGGGCTTCGGGGAGGACGACATCGAACGGAAACCTTCAGCATGCTGGATGAGTGGCACTTACCCAGAGTCGCGGAAAAAAACACAACCGAAAACTGCTTAGCGCACCAATAAGTTGCGCAATTCCTAGTTGCACTGGACGCATGGCTTGGCTGTTGGTTGTACGCCCAGGGACGGTGAAACCGCAATGGTCAACTGTATCCGTCACGCAGCGCACAGACGGTTTCCCTCCTGCGCCTGTCTTCGCCGGCTACGGCAGCCTTTCAGTCGCCGTGCGCGACGATACATCGGAGATCGGTCGAAGGGGTGGTAAAGTACCGAGGCCTCCGATCGTCGTGGCGGACGGTGACGGATATGTGATGCGGCCGGCATTGTGGTGGGACTGCGGCCGCGGGTCTCCATCAAGACATCGGCGATGCAATTCACCGGCGCGAATGTCGCGGCCGGCGGGACACACACCCCTGTTTCCGACATCGGGCCGCGTCTATCGCCGGCCTAAACACTTTAAGTCCCGGTCGAGAAAATCTATGAAATGATGTATTCACCGGCCAGGCTCGACGGTAGAGTCGGTCTCCCATCACAGCGCCCTCGTCGATGACCGACCTTCTCGTCACCCTCCAGGAGCCAGCCGAACCCGCCGGGCAGGCCGGGCCGGGATCCGAGACGTCGGCCCTGCGCGCGCATATCGCGCGGATTCTGCGCAGGCTGCCTCCCGCCAAGGCGACGAAGACGACCTGACCTCGACCGCCGGGAACGGCGCCGCGACCTGCCCGGACGGATCATCCGCTCGGGACGGGCGCCCGGTCCGGACGCCCCTTCTAGGCGACGGCCTCCAGCGGCTGCGGCCGGGCGCGGACGCGATCGAGGATGTCGAGGGTGCGGATGCTGTCCGCGAGCGGCATGATCGGGCTCTCGCGGGCGCCGGCGAGCAGGCAGCGATGCACCTCGTCGATCTGATGCCGCAGCCCGAACCCGAGGTACGGCGTCGGGATCAGCGCGACGCGGCGGAAGTCCAGCGGCTGCAGGAGGCGCTTCGCGAAGGCCAGTCGGCCGACGGCCTGGCGGCGCGGCGGGGCACGGTCGGCGGGCGCCGGCGCGGCCGCGGTGCGCACGCGCGTGAGGAAGGGCGGGCACAGGAACTGCCGGTGCAGGTGGATGCGGCCGTGCGTGCCGACGATCACGGCGGCGTTGTCGGCCTCTCCGGTCGAGCCGCAGCTCAGGGTCGCGGTCCTGGCGTTCCAGCCGAGCGCGAGCGCGGCCTGCTGCGCCGCCGCACCGCCCCGATCGAGGCCGACGCCCGAGACCTCGGTGGGTGCGCCGAACAGGTGGAGCGCCAGCGACACGGGGTAGACCCCGAGATCGAGGATCACCCCGCCTTCGGCCGGATCGTCCGTCCGTCCGGGCGGGTTCGGCGCGCGGGGGAAGAACAGGCGGGCGTCGAGATGCAGGGGATCGCCGATCTCGCCCGCCTCCAGCATCGCCTTGGCCCGCACGACGCCGGGCGTGAAGCGCATCCACATCGCCTCCATGCAGAAGACGCCCTTCCGCCGCGCCGCCTCCGCGATGCGCCGCGCCTGCCCGCCCGAGAGCGCGATCGGCTTCTCGATCAGGACCGACTTGCCGGCCTCGATGCAGGCCAGCGCGCTGTTCATGTGGTCGCTGTTGGGCGTGGCGATGTAGACGACGTCGATATCCGGCCGCGCGGCCAGGGCCTCGACGCCGGCGACGGCGGCCGGCGCGCCGGACGCCTGGGGGAAGGCCGCGGCGAAGGCCTGGGCGCTCCCCGTGCTCCGCGCCCCGACGGCGGTGAGGCGCGCGTCCGGCCGCCCGAGAAGGTCGCTGACGAAGCGCTGGGCGATGACCCCGGTGCCGAGGACGCCCCACGAGACGGTCTGTGCCATGGCTAGAACCTGGATCTCAGCTGGATCACGGCGCCGCCGCCGGCATTCTGCATGGCGAGCGCGATCTCGGTGATGTGCAGCACGAACCGCGCCGGGAGCGGCGCCGGAACGCCCGCCCGGATCGCCGCGGCCTGGGCCGCGGGTCCGCGGGCGAAATCCATCTGCGACGGGTAGCTGGGCAGCTTGCCCCCGAAGCGGGGAGTCGGCAGCTTCCGACCGAGGAAGATCCGCCCGGGCAGGTAGCGCTGGATCCGGTGCAGCAGCCGGCCGAGCCGCCCGGGCGCCTCGCCGCTCGGCGAACGGAGATAGACCGGGCCCTGGCTGGCCCACGAATCGGTCACGGTCAGGACGCCCCGGTCGCCGATGATGTGGAGGGATCGGTCCTGCGGCGCGACGAGGCCGCAGGTGATCCGCGCGACGACGCCGGATCGGAACTCCAGGCACGCCGTCGAGAAGTCGTTGGCGACCGAGTCCGGGGGCTGGCCGGTGCCCTTGTCCGGGTACAGGCGCGACGCGAAGGCAGTCATGCGCTCGACCGGGCCGAACATCAGGCTCATCCAGGTCAGGTAGTAGCCGGCGTGCTCCAGGGTGCAGCCGACCCGGTACTCGTCCTCGGCCGGCCAGGGGGCGCCGGTCACGCTCCGCCATTCATGCACCGGCTCCCGGAACACCGGCCCGTCCTCCAGCTCGGCGTAGACGAGCCGGACCGACCCGACCTGGCCGGACGCGACGGCCTCCCGCACGGTCGCGCCCGCCTCGCCCAGGATGCTCGCGGGCGCGCCGCTCAGCGAGAGGCCCTTCGCCTCGGCGAGTTCCACCAGCGCTTCGGCCTGGGCGTACTCCATGGCGAGCGGCTTCTCGGAGTAGACGTGCTTGCCGGCCTCCAGGGCGGCCTTGGTCACGACGTAGTGACTGTGCGGATTGGTCAGATTCAGGATGAGGCCGATCTCCGGCTCGGCGAGCAGGGCCTCGAGGCTGTCGAAGGCGCGGGCGTTGTAGTGACGGCAGAAGACGGCGCGCCGCTCCGGGTCCCGGTCGTAGACGCCGGCGAGGCGCAGTTCGGGGTGGTTCACGAGGGTCGTCATGTAGAAGTCGGCGACGTAACCGCAGCCGACGATCCCGATCTGCATCTCTGTCCCTGAAGGTCATCCGCACCGGATTCGGGTCGTAGCGGCAGCGCTCCGTTCCGCGCCTTCATCAATTGGGCGTAGGATCGACGCGCCGAGAGCTCAGCGACGCTCTCCGGCGCCCGAATTCGGCGCCCATGTCTCGGCAGTACACGGCGCTCGGGCCGCAGGCGCTGACGCTATTCAGTCGAACGCGCGTTTAACGCTCCGTTTACCGTACGGTCCGACAGTTCCGGTGCAACCGGAGCCCCGTGGACAGCCATGCTCGATGTCGCCTTCTGGTGGTGTGTGGCCGTGGCTTTGACCGGATCGGTCGGCCTCGTCGGCCTGGCCGTCGTCGCCGGCCGGAGCGGCCGCTCGCAGCCGCGCGGCCTCAAGCTTACCCGGACCGAGCCCCTCGTGCTCCGTCACTTCGGGCGCGCGTAGGTCGGCATTCGACCGGCACCGGCCGAGTATCCGGCGTCTCAGATCTTTAAGTTCGCGGTCGGGTCGGGTTCCCGCCGGGAAGATCCGTCGTGCCCAGGTCGCGCGAGGATCCCTGACCCTTAACCGGTTCACCCCGGTCGACGTAGCCGTCGGGCACCACCGCCTGGGATCCCTTCGATGGAAGGCGGGTCGGGATCGGGCCGGTCGCGGTCACCGGAACGGACGTAACCGAGGTCGTCGACGGCAGGATCGCGTGCCTCCGAGTGCCGCTCGACCCGCCGACCGGTCGGGCTTGCCACGGTGCGACATCACGGTTTCCGCGGGTTCGATCTCAGGTGAGCCGCTTCCCTTCGCGGCGCCGGACGCTGCCGGTGTCAGGTCAGGGACCTCGATCGAGGTCCGGCCGCCTCACGATCTCACCCGGAGCACGATCTTGCCTCCGAGCCGGCCCTCCTCGGAGCGCGCGTGGGCGCTGGCGACCTCGTCGAGGGGAAACTCCAGGCCGACTCGCGGCACCACGAGGCCGCGCTCGAGGAGGCGCGTGACGGCGTCGAGCTTGCGGCCGTCCTGGCGTGAGAAGACGAAGTGATAGGTGGCGTTCCGGCCCCAGGCGCCGATGAGGTTCTGAGGCGTCGCGGTGTCGACCAGGGTGACGACGCGCCCGTCCTCGCGGAGGATGTGCGGGGAGCGCGCGAGCGTGTCGCGGCCGATCGTGTCCAGGACGACGTCGACGCCCCTGCCCTCGGTCAGGCGATCGACGGCGTCCACATAGTCCTCGCGCTCGAAATCGATGACGGCGGAGGCGCCGAGGCGCTCGACGCGCGCCACGTCGCTGCCGCGCGCCGTCGCCAGGACCCGTGCCCCGATGGCCTTCGCGACCTGGACGGCGATCGCCCCGACGCCCCCGGCACCGCCGTGGACGAGGACGGTCTCTGTGACCTGCAATCGGGCCCGCTCGACCAGCCCTTCCCAGACGGTCACGCCGACGAGGCTGACGCTCGCAGCCTCGGAATGGGTGAGGTTGACCGGCTTGCGCGCGACGATGCCGGCATCCGCCACGTGGTACTCGGCGTACGATCCCGGACCGTCGAAGATCCGCGGCGTGTAATAGACCTCATCCCCCGCGCGGAACTCGGTCACGTCGGATCCGACCTGGTCGACGACGCCGGACACGTCGTGCCCGATGATGGCCGGCAGCGCGACCTGATCGGTGTAGTCGCCGCGGCGGATCTGGCAGTCGAGCGGGTTGATCGACGTGGCATGCACGGCCACGCGGACCTGCCGGGGTCCCGGCCGAGGGTCCGGCAGCTCCCGGAGCTCGAAGCTGTCCGGCCCGCCGAACTTCGTCAACACCATCGCCTTCAAGAGAGCCTCCCGTCCTGACCGGCCAACCTTGTGTCAGCCGGGCTGCGGGATGACGAACGCGTTCTCCTCACGGGGTCGATGAGCTACGTTCAGCCATGACGATGCGGAGATCGCTTCCCCCCCTCGCGGCGCTCCGGGCCTTCGAGGCGGCCGGGCGCCGCCTGAGCTTCCGCGCTGCCGCCGACGAGCTGGGTGTCACGGCGACCGCCATCAGTCATCAGATCCGGCTTCTCGAGCAGACCCTGGGGCTGCGTCTCTTCCACCGCGAGACGCGCCGGGTCCGGCTGACCGCCGAGGGCACCGTTCTCCTGCCCGTGCTGCGCGACGGTTTCGACGCGTTCGCCCGAGCCATCGATGAAATCCGCGGCCGGCACGCGGCCGGCGTTCTCACGCTCTCGGCCCCGACCGCCTTCGTCGCGAAGTGGCTCGTGCCCCGGCTCGCCGACTTCCGGGCCGCGCATCCCGGTTGCGATCTGCGACTGCACGCGTCCGACAGCCTGGTCGACTTCGCCCGCGACGGCGTGGACGTCGCCGTCCGATACGGGCCCGGTCCCTATCCCGGCCTCGACGCGCACAGGCTGGTGGTCGACCGGGTCGCACCCGCTTGCAGTCCGCGTCTCGCCATTCGATCCGAGAGCGATCTGGCCCGCCACCCCCTGCTGCACTTCGAGTGGCCCGACCTGACCGACGAGACGCCGACCTGGCCGGCCTGGCTGCGGAAGGCCGGGATCACCGATATCGATGGCGGTGCGGGTATCCGCTTCAGCGACGAAGGTCACGTCATCCAGGCCGCGATCGCCGGTCAGGGCATAGCGCTGGTCTCGGTCGTACTGACCGCCGACGACTTGGCGAGCGGCACGCTGATTCAACCCTTCGGGCCCGTCCTCGACGCGCACCCCTACTGGGTCGTCCACCCGCGACATCCGGCCCAGGCGGGACGCGTCGGGATGCTGATCGACTGGCTGCGCAACGCAGCCATCCGGTGACGCAGGACCATGTGGCGAGGTCTGTATGAAGGTTCGCGAGCGGCCATCCGTCGGCGGTTCGGCAATCTTTGTTCGGGGCGGGACCCGGCATCTCGACCATGATGCGGCGACCGTCCGAAGCGTTGGCCCAAACTCCCTGCTCGATCGCAGTGCTCGTCGAGGAGCGAAATTTTCGCCGATCGCCGGTAAATCTCGGCGTCATAGCAAGCCTAAACCGAGTGTCCGGTAAAACCGAAGCTTAAGTCAGAATGACAGGCGATGCTGTGTCGTAAAGGCGCGGATGAAGACCGTCGACGGGACCTGTTGCAAGCCCGCCAAGGCGGTCAACGACGAAGGAGTGCGAATCTGAGATCTTTCGCGATCGATCGCCATCGTGGACGGCCGTTGTGAACCGCCCGATAGGTTCCGCCGGCGACACGTGCCGATAGGCCCTGGAGTGCCTCCAGGCGCGTCTCAGTTCGATAGATCGCTTCGCGCTTCTCGAGCTGGTCAAGCGCGCTGCGAAAGAAAGCGGCCGCCCTTGCCCGATCGAAGAGTGGAAAATGCTCAGCCGTCGCTTCCGGAAGCCGCTCGACGATATCGATCATGGCGGTCGTGGCTTCCCTGTAGGGATCCAAGCCCCCAGCTACCGTCCTCCGACCCGCGCTCCGCTCGCGCTCACCGTTTCCGAACAGATTATGGGCGTGCTGCCGATAGCGGACCAGGGGTACATCGATCTCGACGGTCAGACCGACGACTTGCGCCAGGAACATTACCCAACGGTCGTGAGCGATCATCTCGCTGGGGACAATGAAATCGATGAAACGGTCATCGACATCCCACAGATCCAAGAGTTCCCGTCGAAAGACGATCGAAAATCCGAAGAACGTCAACCACGGATCGTAGGTGAGCGGTTTTCTGAGGCCGGTACGATGAATGCCTTGCCGAAAGACGCCAAGCTCGCGATTGCTGGAGTCGATAGTGATGGCCGTATGGGCGATCATCGAGACGCTGCGATCGTCCAGATAGGGCGAGCAAAATTCGATCTTCTTCGTGTCCCAGATATCGTCCTGATCGCAGAAGGCGACGAATTTTCCACGCGCCAACCGCGCGGCTCTCAAGAAATTGCTTCGAAAGCCGAGCGCGGGCACGTTCTCATGGATTTTGAACTCGATTGCGCTGCCGCAAGAGAAATTTCGGACAATTTCTAGCGTGTCATCCGTAGATGCATCGTCGGAAACGATGATCTCAAGAGGATGTACTGTTTGCCCGACGAGGGTTTCAAGCTGTTCGCGGATAAATCTCGATCCGTTATGCGTGGCAAGAACAACAGAAACACCATGTTCATATCGCATGATGATGTCCTGACGAAACGGATTGCTATCTTCCGCGGTCGGAGCAACAATCAGACCATCTCTCGGTCACGGGTGGCCTCTCGAGTTCTTGCTATCGGGTTAGCGCGTATTCATTTGGGGCCACAGTCTTAATCAAACGGATTTGGATGCAAATAAATGAACGGAGCTGTGGCGGCCGAAGCAGATATTCTGCTCCCTTCTCTTGGTAAGATGCCGGCCAAGAACGTCTTTCTTAAGCTCGAGAGTGGCGCTTTGCGCCGACGCGGAGGCTGTTGATTTATCATCTTAGTCGTCGGTACTGTCTATAGCCTTCGCCACAAAAAGCAAGAGCGCTAATGAAGTTCTTGTTCTGCACGTTCCGATCATTGACCTGTACCTGCCGGGGGCCGGAAGGGATATCGACGCGGCCGGATGACGGCGTGCGCTCCGACAGATCTGCGACGCCGAAGCTGACCGGCGAGAATCCACGCCACGTTGCCGATTCGCAAGCTACCCAACCCAGGCGTTCGGAGAGCGGTCGTTGCCTGCCGAAAGCCGCCACTTATCGATCGTCCAGCAACCTCGGATTGAAGGCGCGGTTGGCATCCCACTAAGGAATCCCATTCGCCCCGTGGTCTCGGTAGCCGGATCGAGCGAGAAGGCGATCATGATAGGCCGAGACGGCGGGATAGCTCGGGCGCTCCATTGGCGTCATGCGCCAACGGTTTACGGACAAGCCGAGAACGACATCCGCCAACGTGAAGGCTCCTCCGGTCACATAAGCTCCGGTTGAGGAGAGATGGTGGTCAAGGATCCCCATATTCGCGTTCCAGGCCTCGACCCCCGCCACTATCCGGTCTGGATCGGCGTAGGCCGGATCACGACGAACGAGGCCGAGGAAAGCCGCCCGCCAAGACGCGTTCAACTCGGTCGCTTGCCAGTCCATCCATTGTTCAACCAGAGCGCGTCCACGCGGGTCAGCAGGGAGCAGATCCGTCCGAGCGGCGCTCGCAGCGAGGTAGCGGCAGATCGTATTTGACTCCCACAAGGCCCCGGCCGCGTCTTCAATCACGGGCACGAGGCCGTTCGGGTTGCGAGCCAGAAATTCCGGGGTATCCGTTGCTTGGAAGCCGCTGCCGTAGTCCTGGCGATCGTAATCCAATCCGATCTCGGCACAGGTCCAAAGCACCTTGCGAACATTGATCGAACTGGCCTTGCCGAGAATGCGGATCATGGGAGCGGGTTAGTCAGCGCTGGAATGATGAAGAGACGACCACAGAGGGCGTGGTTGCATCTTCCACCCGCGGAGTTAACCGCCCTTGTCTCAGGTGCGCAAAGCGGATGCAGCGAGCGACCTCGAGAGGATCTCGAGCGATGTCCACGGCTATGCCCGCTTCGATGCGTCCACAATCCAGATGCGGTCGGGCCGTTTCCCTGAAGAGTTTCGGTCGCCGCGAGGCGTACGAAAGTCTTGGATGAACGAACCCGCGGGATGGCGGGCGGGCCTATGGGGATTTGGGCTGGGCGTCGCCCCCAGTGGCGGAGCGACGGCGGGCAAACCTCGCCAGTGGCGTGCTTGGAAGTCCCCGGATTGGCAAGGCCTCAGCGCTTGGCGAAGCGAACCGGGGT
>NZ_LMPY01000022.1:0-50223 GCF_001424445.1 Methylobacterium sp. Leaf361
CAATCTCTTCAGCCGTATGCTTCTTCCGTCCCATGATGACATCCTCCACATGGCTCAAAGCCATACCTTAGGGAGGACCACTTTTCAGGGGGCAGGCCACGTCGGCTCGTCGTCAACGTCGGGACCGAGCCGGTAGGGTTCTGGTGAGCGGCGGGACATGGGTGACCCTCGAAGGGATGGTCAACGTTAGGCGGCGTCGTCCGGATGGGGATGTTCGCCGGTGGGACCGAAGGCGTGCATCGGGAGCAGCATGGCCTTGTCCCGGCGGCTGATCCGGATCACCACGCGGCGAGCATCGTCTCGGGTCGGCATGCAGCTGCGTCTGGTGATGATGCCGTTGACCAAGCGCTCGATGCACCAGCGATCAGCGACGTAGGCGATGCGGACGCCGGAGGCTTGCGGTCGGCGGGACTCGCCGGGGTAGGGGATGACGGTTCCCATCGGGGCTCCTGTCAGTGGTCACGCCGCTGCGACCCAGCCCGGGCCGGCAGCATGGGGCGGTGGACCTGCGCGTAGCTCGCGAGCACGCGCCGGTAGTCGAGCGGTTCGAGGCGGGCGAGCGCCGCCGCCGCGGCCTCCAGGCTGGCGGGATCGGTCTCTGCCTGGCGAAGCAGAGCGCAGAGCGTGTCGCCCCGGGGACCGCAGGATAGACGCGCTATTGCCTGCATCGCGCGGAGCCGGGCGGTGCGCTCGATGGGTGTGATGTCGATGGCCCATGGGCCGAAGGCGTCGGCAGAGGCGATCATCGGGCCGCCCCCGCTGATTTCCCCACCTTGAGGCCGACCCCGCCGGACCCCACCCCACTTCCCCACTCAGCTCCCCCCCTAAAGGGGGGGTAGCTAACTGGGGGTGAGGTGGGGGGCGGGGGTTCCCCCACTTCCCCACTTCTCCCCACTTCGCATTTCAAGGTGGGGAAACCGGTCTGGATGACGGCGATCATGCCCGCGCTCCAACGACGATCAGGGGTTTGGCGCGGCCCTTCGCCTTGTTGTCGACACGGAGGATCTTGAGAGCGCCGCTCTCGATCCAGGTCCTCAGGATGTCCTTGATCCTGGTCTGGCCGCCCTTGGTCTCGGCATCGATCTCGAGGATCTCCGCGATCGCGTAGCCGGCCCAGTCGTTGGCCTGGACGCTCGCGGCCCAGGTCCCAGAGGCGATCTTGTCCTGTACCCGTCGGAGGTCGGCGACCTGCACGTCGTCGAACAGCCCTGGCATCGACCAGGGCGTGACCACGCCGATCTGGTCCTCGGGCATCTCTTGGTCGGCGTTGCCCAGACCGACGCTGACCAGCTCGCGCCATTCCGCCTTCTCAAGCGGCGGTGCCATGTTGGACTTGCCGTCATCGACCCTGAAGAACCGCCGGCGGTCGCTCGCCGAGACCTCAGCCCGCTCGGCCTCCTCGGACAACATCACGTTCAGCACCCGGGCGGAGCGCACGCCGCCGATCAGCGCCGAACCACCGCGGGCGTCCTCGACCGTGTAGGAGGCCTGCCCCGCGTTGGCCTTGCGGACGTGGTGGACGAACTCGAAGCAGCAGTTGCCGGCCTCTGCGATCCCGCCGCACTCCTTCACGATCCGATCAATCGCGCCGTTGTCGTTCTCTGGGACGGCATGGCAGGAGACGAACGGGTCGAGGATCACCACGTCGATCCGGTTGGCCAGGATCTCCGCCGTCATGGCCTCGACCACCGGTCGGTGGACCGTCGTACCCTCACCGAGCTTCTGGGCGATGACGATGGGGGTCTCGCACCCGCTATCGATGAACAGGCGACCGCCGATGTCCTCTGCCGTGACGCCGTAGTGGATGCAGGCGGCCGCGAGGCGGCGCTCAATCTCCTCGCGCGGATCCTCGCCGTTCCAGACCCAGACCCGCAGAGGTTCAGGGACGCGCACGCCGAGGAGTGGCTTGCCGGTCACCATAGCCAGCGCCTCGATGAGGATGAGGCTCGTCTTGCCGAGGCCGCCAGGGGCGACCGTGGCGGTGGTGAAGCGGCGGATGTAGTGGCGACCGTAGAGCCATCGCCGCGGCGGGATGCTGCGTGGGTCACGCCAGACGAAGGGTGTGGCGTGGATGGATGCTGGCGGAGCCGCATCGGTCGCACCTTCCGGTGGAGCGAACTGCCCCTCCTCGGGTCCCGTTTCGCGAGACGAGCGGCGGAACGGGTGGACGGTCGCCACCGTGGCGGGATCAATCGGGCTGGGGCTTTCCATCAGCGCATCGCCTCCCTGATCGCGTCGTTCAGATCGCTCCCGGTCTTCGGCGCGGCAATCAGCACCTCGCGACCAGCATCGCTCCAGCGGGTGCCGACCTGATTGACCGCGGCTTGGCTGGCCTCGCCGGTCTCGGCGCAGATGGTCAGGGCCTCGATGCCGCTCATCAGCGGGAAGGCCGCGATCCCGCCGACGCTGCCGAGGGCCCACATCGGCCGGAAGCCCAGCGCCATGCCGGCCAGTGCGGTCTCGACACCCTCGGCGAGATGCAGGCCCGTCATCACGTCGGCGTCTTGGGTGAGCTTGATCGCTGCCCCGCCGGCCCGGCCGAGCATCTTCCGATCGATCTTCGCCGCAGTCGCCGGGTCGAGACGGGTCCGGTGCAGGCCCACCAGCTCGTCGGTTGCGATGTCGCGGAAGCCGCAGAGCATCATGGGCACGCGCTCGCCCTCCCACGGTCCGGCGGGGTGGAAGCGGATCGCGTGACCGCACACATCGTGGGCGAGATCGAGATGGCGGTGTTCAGCGAGGTAGCGGGCAACGAGCGTCCCGCGTGGATCGCGCTCGGCCTCGTCCCAGATCCGGCGGACCCGGTCGACCTTGATCCTGGCCTCGGCCTCGCGGATGAGACGCTGCTGCTCGCGGGCACGCTCCTGGCGGGCGACCTCGTGCGGATCGGGGCGCCGCTGGCGCTCGTCCCACCGGGGCAGGCCGCACCGCTCGTCCACATAGTCGCGGACCTGGATGGCGTCGTCGCGCGGCGAGAGGCAGGTGATCCGGTAGCCGTTCCGAGCAGAGGGATCGAGCCGCAGGCGACCGGATCCATCGCGCGGGCCGTGGCCCGGCGGCGCGAAGCTGACACCGCCCGAGACCACCTTGCCACGTAGGTCGGCGGCAAATTGCTGGAGGGTCAGCATGCGCGCCGGCCCTCCCATTCCAGCCTGTCGACAATCCTGGCGAGATGGTCGCCCTGTCGGATCGAGAGGTTGCCGTGGAGCTGCGAGACGTTGTTGACGAAGGCGCGCTCCCAGGAGGTCAGGCGCCAGGACGGGCTCAGGCAGAAAGCGGCGCGGGCGCGGTGCTGCGCCTCCTGCCTCGGGGTGTAGGCCCGGCGCCACCGGTAGACGCCGAACTCGGACACCGCTGGCGCCGGTGCCATCATCGCGCGTCCCTCCAAGTCTCGGGGATCGCGTAGGCCAGCGCGGCGATCGCGGCTGCGACGGCCGGGGTCAAACCTCGCTCGACGAGGCGTCGAACTTGAAGGGCACTCGCCGTTGCGGCATATCCATCTGTGTCGACTTCCAGGAAGACACTTTTGGAGAGCCTGCGAGCGCCCGCGTTCGCGGGCTTCTTCATGTCGATGTTCCTGCTGCTGGTGCGCCGGCCGCCTCGGCGCGGGGTGAGCGGCCAGCGGGGCGAACCCCGCCGAGGGCGGGATCTCAGGCCGCCGCGGCCCCTGCCTCGACGCGGCGACGGCCGCGCAGGCGGGTCTTCGGCATGATGGCGTGGCGTCGCGAGACGAGCCACGCGAGCACGTCCCAGCACAGGTAGACCGGCGCGCACCCCCCGTTCGGGCTGAGCACGAAGGCCGGGCCGGTGCCTGCGAAACGGTAGCCGCGGAAGCGCGAGACGGACTCCCGGCAGAAGCGGGCCGCCTCCTCCTCGGTCATCACGACATTCCCGGGCATCGCCAGTCCCGGGGGCAGGCGGAAATCGCTGATCGCGGGAGGCAGGATCTCGTGGGTGGCGTCCATCGGCTCGGCCTCGTCGGTGGGGCTGAGCGGATGGTGGCGGCCGGGTTTTTCCCAATCTACTGGACCAACTTCGGAAATTGGCCGGGCCGGAATTTCCGAAGTTGGTGGGGTAGATCCGGAAACGGCGGCCGTTCAGGCTCGCGGCAAGGCCCCGGCCACTGGGGCGAACGGCCGATCCGAGCCCCGCCCATGGAGACCATCAATTCTCACAACAGCGACGGCATCTCCGCTGTGCAGGCATCTGCACTTGTGCACAGCGAAGTTTTCCACAGCACAAAGCGCCGTCGGCACAGTACTAGGAGAGTCCGGTGAAACTGTCCGAGATGAAGGTCAATTCCAGCGCCATCGAGGATGGCGCCTGGATCCGCGATATCCCCGAGATGGGCTCGCTCGCGCTGAAGGTCCGCGGGATCCAGAACGCGGCCTATCGACAGCTCCAGAACAAGCTGATTGAGGCGATTCCCCGGGCGAAGAAGCCAGGCGGCCGGATTGCTCCGGACGAGATGGACCGGGTGACGAACGAGTGCCTCGCGGCGACGGTCCTGTTGGACTGGTCCGGCCTGGAGGATGACGACGGCGAGCCGCTGCTGTTCACGCGCGAGACCGCGATGGAGCTGCTCAGCAACCCCGAGTTGCGCCGCTTCCGCGAGGCCGCGATCTACGCCGCCAGCATGGTCGGGGACCAGATCGCCTCCGCGGCCCCGACCGCGCCCGCCGCGTAGCCTACCCGTCCATCGAACCTTCGAGGTAGCCATGGCCGAGACCGTCCGCATCGAGAAGACGATCTTCGCCTACGAGTCGACGGGCATTTCCGAGCAAAAGGCGAAGGTCGAACAGCTCGCGGGTGCGCTCGACCGGCTGGCCGGCTCGACCGGGAAGGCGTCGGAGGCTGACAACAAGGCGGCCTCGTCGAACCAGGCAACGACCCGCACCCGGCTCACGGCGGCAGAGGCGATGCAGCGCTTGGAGCGGCAGAACCAGATCGCGATGATGAACGCTGCGGTCACGGCCAACGCCTACGATCAGTCCCTGAGCGCGCTCGCGGATCAGCAGCTCCGCGCCTCGCAGGCTGCGGCGCAGGCCGCGTCGCAACAGCAGCGGGCGGCTAACGACAACGCGGCTTCCCTGGAGAAGCAGAACGAGGCCTTCAAGGCGGCCGGGAAATTCGCCCTCGAACACCCGTTGCTCGTGATTGCCGCCAGCGTCGCGGCGGCCCGCGGGCTCGCGACCCTCGCCACATCGGCGGCTGGCTCGCTCGGCGCCGCGTCAGCCTCGACCGCGGCCTTCGCCGAGGGCGCATCAGCGATGGGACCTACGGTCGTCGCGGCCGCCACGATCGCGGCGCGCGGGCTCGGCCTCGCCTCGACGGCGGCCACGGCGGCAGCCGGCGGTCTAGGGGTCTACGCAGAGAAGGTCGCCGGGATCACCACCGCCACGGGCCTGATGAGCCGTCTGCTCGGCGGCTTGCCGGGTGCAATCGGGCCAGCCGTCGTCGCGTTCCTCGCCTTCGAGACCGCGCGCGCGGCGATCAGCAGCGCCGGTGCCGACCTAGAACGGTTGATCTCGTTGGGCGAGAAGGCCCGCAGCCTCGACCTCGCCGCCCCGTTCGTGAAGTCGTTTGAGGCGCTCGGCCCGAAGATCCAGGCGACCACGGATCAGATGGACCGGGCGCTGCAAACCGCCTCGAATTTCGTGAAGGACCGCTACGGGCAGGCCAACGGCGCGCTCTCGGCCGTGTCGAGCCTCTACACGTCAGGAGCGTTCGGCGCCGAGAAGCCCGCCGCCATGTCGGCGCTGGAGACCGCCACCACGACACAGGAGAGGATCCGCGCGACCCTTGATCTGGTGAAGGAGCTCTACGACCGCGGCCAGGAGGTCGCTGGGCTGGATCTCGCCGAGAAGCTGATGGGGCCCGACGTGGCCGAACGGCTTCGTAACGGTAGTACCAACATCTCGCAAATGGTGGCCGACTTTAATTCTCTCCAGGACAAGGAAATTCTGAAGCAGGATCAGGTTGATCGTGCGCTAGAGCTCAACAAGAACATCGCGGACACGAAACAAGCCATCAGCGATGCGGTGGCTGTGACCTTCGACTTCTCGGGCGCAGCGTTGGCTGCCAACGAGGCGTGGCTCAAGGTCCTCCAGACCGTGTTGCTGGTCATCCAGAAGGTGAACGAGGCCAATCAGGCGAGTTCGGATTTCGTCGGTACTGCCACCACCACGATGATCGATGGGCTGAAGTCGGCTGGCGCCGCGGCCGTGGATCTTGCTGCGAAGTATGGCCTCGTTGCGAAGGCGCAGAAGGAAGCTGAGGTGCAGGGTCCGCCGGAGGTGCAGGGGCCCGAGTTCAAGATCACCGGCCGCTCCTTCCCGTACAACTTCGGGCCGACCCTCGCGGATCTACCAAAGGCAACCTCGGGCGCGAAACAGGCGAAGCAGGCCGCGCAAGAGGCGGCCTCGTCCTACGACCTCCTGATCAAGCGGACCGAGGACCGGATCGACGAGCTGAACCTGGAGGCCGAGAGCGTCGGGAAGACGACGGACGCGGTGATCAAGCTCAAGTTGGCGCACGATCTGGAGCGCGCCGCGCAGAAGGAAGGCACCGAGGTGACCGCGCAGATGCGCGAGGAGTGGGACCGGCTCGGCGATCGGCTGGCCGCCAGCACCTCGCGCCTCGCCGACAACAAGCGGGCGTTCGAGCTGCTGAAGGAGGGCCAGCGCGAATTGGCTGACGGCTTCACCAGCTTCGTCGACGACATCGTGCTCGGCGGCCAGAAGATGGAGCAGGCCTTCGCCTCGCTGTCGAAGTCGCTCGGCAGCAGCACGCTCAAGGCGCTGATCAGCGGAGAAGGACCGCTCGCTGGCATCCTCGGTACGGCCTCCAATGAGCGCGGACAGCTCGGTGGCCTCCTCGGCGGGAAGTTCAACTTCGGCGCCTGCTTGGCGGGGGCTCGAACGAGGCCGGCTCGCCGCTGCCCGGCGCTCAGGGCCCATCCCTGCCGACGGCCAGCATGTTCGGGAGCCTGTTCAACACGGACAAGATCGCGTCCGCCCTCGGCCTGGGCGCCGAGACCGGCCTCGGGAGCGCGGTTTCGGGGTGGCTCAAGGAATCCCGCCAGGGCGGCGGCATCCTCACCTCGCCGCTCGGCCAGGGCTTGACCTCAATCGCGGCCGGCGCCTCGGTTGGCTACTCCTCGCAGAGCCCGCTCATGGGCGGCCTGAGCGGCGCCTTGGCCGGAGCAATGACGGCCAACCCGCTTCTCGCCGTCGCGGGCGGCGTCGCCGGCATCGCTGGCGGCTCCTACGGCCACAAACCCTCACGGAAGAAGGATCGCGACCATGAGCGCCGTCAACGTCATCTGCGGTTCGCGTAGAGCCTGCGTCCTCACCGACGCCAGCCTCTACGACGCGGCCGGGACGATCGTCGGGTTCGAGCTGAAGGCCTTCGCCATCGAGAGCTGGACCGGCGTCATCACCGGCCGTGGCAACTGGTGGGGGCCGACCTTCGTGCGGACCCTGGCCGAGACCTTCGCCAGCTTCGACGAGTTCTTGACCCGCAGTGCGTCGGCGATCGAGCGCGAGCACCGGGCGGCGATGGCGGCGGGCGATCTCGCCGGGCAGACCCTGATTGAGGTGCACGCGGTCGGGTGGAGCGAGCGCCGTGACCGGCCCGAGGCCTACGTGCTGCGCTCGCCCTCGGCCTTCCTCGACGTGGACGAGCTGCCCTACGTCTGGCGCAGCCTGGAGGATGAGGGCGGCACCTTCCACTGCGCACACCTGAACGCGGGGGAGCTGTGGAATCTGCACCGCCAGGGTGCCGAGCCCGACGTCGACTGGACGGTCGAGACGTTCGATCCGGTGCGGCACGGCATTCCGCTCATGGAGTTTCAGCGCCGCCAGCCCTCGGACGAGAGGGCCGGGCCGGGCGTCGCTGGCAAGCACGTGATCGGCGGCGCGCTGTGGCTTACCGTGATCAATCGCGAGGGCGTCCGGCAGGGCGTGATCCGCGAGTGGCCCGACCAGGTGGGCGCCCCGATCCGTCCCGAGCCGCTCGACGTAGCGGCCCTCCCGAAGGTCCCACCCTCCGGCTTCTCAGTCGCGTGGCCGTTCGAGCGGTTCGACCGCGCGGTGCGGGCCGGCGTGATCGACTTCGCCACGTTCGATCATGACCCGGCGGCCCTCGCGCGCCTGGAGGCTACCGCGCCGGCTGGGGCCGGTCTGTCTCGTCAGCAGCGCCGCGCCGCCAAGGCGCAGGCCAGAAAGGTCACCGCCCGTGCCTGAGCGTGAACTGATTCTCCGGCTTCGCAGCGATGAAGAGCGCACGCTGCACGCGGCTCACCGCGACAGCCCCGAGGCGGAAAGCGCCGCCCTCAGAGGGATCGTGTCGGCCGAGGACCATTGGGTCCCGAGGATCCTGGCTGGCCAACTCGGTCGAACCGCCGAGGAGATCGAGCGGCGCGTTGAGGCCGGCCACCGGCTCGCTGAAGCGGACGTGCGAGCCCAAGGCACCACGCTCTCCGATGTGGAGTTCCTGTTCTGGCGCCTCGCTTCGGAAGCCCGGTGCCGCGAGGCCTGCGCCGACTTCATCGCGCATCAGGCGGCCGCCGCGAAGGGCATCGAGGCGCTGTTCCTGCTGATGGCTGGCCTCAAGGCCGCTGAGGAGGCGCAAGCGCTAGTGGTGAAGTCGGCGCTCCCGCGTGCGCATGCTTTGGCGGTGCCTGTGTCGCCGGCACGCCGCCCGCTCCGGCCCGAGGATTTCGGCGCGCTGCCTGGTTGCCCGCAATCGGCTGCGATGCCTTGGGCCGATCGGGTGCGCCGAGTCGCCAAGCATCCGGGTCACGGGGTCGGCCCAATCCATGGAGCTGGCGAGCCGCCTCAGAGGCCGCAGCGGTGACCGCATCGGACGAGATTTCACGCAGATCTAGCGATTGAGCAGGAGGGAACAGGCATGACGCTTCGCATCATCGGGACGGGCGATGCTCGCGGCTACGATGTGATCGACTCCCAGACCGGCGCCAGCGTGCTCGCCAGTCTCGCCGCGCTGCAGCTGCGCCTCGTGCTCGGGAATGACGGCGCGCGCTTGGAAACGGATCACGCGGTCGAGTTCGACTATGCGGTGCCCGGTGCCGTGCGCGCATTCGTCGGGTGTCCGGAAACCGGGCGGCGGCGCGAGGTGCGGGCGATACAGTACGCCGACGGCGACGATCTCACCTTCCCGCGAGACTTCTCAGCCAGCGGTGAAGTGGAAGGCGCTCGGTAGCTGTTCCCACAAGGCGCTGCCGCCGCGCTTCAGCAGATCCACTAGGCCGGCAGCGAGAAGCCTGCCCCCGGCCTTGGCGCCTTCTTCGCTGACCACCTTCCTGAGCGTGGTGAGAATGCCTTGCGCTTCATCCTTCTCGGCCGGGGCGAGGTTAAGGGACGGGATCTCCTGCTCAATCCTGTTCAGCAGCAGCGTGATCTGTGATTGGTCCAAGGTCTGTGAGGCTACCTGCGAAGAGCCGACGCCGCCTACCTGCACGATCCCGTAATTCGCGCCGACGTGCACGCTGGTCGGCGCCGGCGGGTCGCGCATCGGCACCAGCGGCCCAAGGCGCTCAGCCTCGCGCTGTCCTTCCTCGTTCAGGCAGACCGATCCGATCTGCCCGCGCGTGTTGAAGAGGCCTTGGTTGCTGAGCAAGCCGGCGACCTGCCCGAGCTGCTCCATCGTCAGCCCGCACCCGTTCGCTACCTGATCCTGCGGGACGCAACACGCCGGGCGGCTCATTCCATGATGGTAGACGTAGAGCAGCACCGCATCTCGCGCCCGACGCAGGGCCGCAGATTCCATCATGGCAAAGCCTCCCGATCCGTGGGCATCCTACACGCTCATCGCAAGGCATCACTCAGGTTCGCTGATCACCACCAGCCGGTGAGTGGTCCAGATAGGTCACGGGATCGCGTCGATGCATTCCTGAGCGTCGCGGGCGATCGCCTTGGCGATCTTGGCGCGCTCGACGCCGGTCACCAGGCCGGCCTCATCGAAGGCGTTCAGCCACCGACGATCGATGTCCCCGGCGAACGAGATGTACAGGTGGTCTCGCAGGGTATCCAGCGCCGGGCCGCCTTTCGCCAGTCTGGCCACAGTCTGCGCGTGGAACAGCTTCGCATCCATCAGCCTGCCCGCGGCCCGCGGGGCGTCAGGCTCGGCGGCGACCCTCTGGGCGAGATCGCGCACGGCGCTCAGCAGGGTCCGCAGGTGGTCGTGATCAACCGGCATCTATCGAGGCTCGCGCGTGGAGCGGGATCTCTACCTCTCGCTGCCGTCCTCGTCCGAACCGTCGGCGTGTGCTTGGGCGGGCAGGGCCGCGAGGACTTGAGCGGTCAGATGCTTCTCGATCCTCGATCCCTTCGGAAGATCGAACGTGACCGCCCCGTCCTCCTCCAGCCGATAGTAGAGCCGGTGCGTGTTGGCCTTGAGCGCGTCGTATGGGCTCGGGACCCAATGCATGTTGCTGATGATTTTGGCTGCCGCCTCAACCGCAGCCTCGGCGGTCGGGCTGTGCGCAAGCAGCATATCCCTAGTCCGCGTCGAGGCTTGTTGCAGATCGTCGGATGGTTCGTCGCACAGGTGGCGCAGGCTCTTCTCCGACTGGCAGGCAGATGCGAGGGCCGGGTTCGAGAGGACGGTGCCGATGGCGCTGCTGAGGCTGATCGGGGTAGGCCTGTCTCGGGAGCTCAGGTCTCGGACTGCGTAGACGCATCCGACCAGGACGCTTCGCACGACGCGGTCTTGCTGAGGTAGGCGCACCCGGCCTTCCACATCGCCGACCCCTCGGAAAAACGCCTCGATTGGGTGCCGCCGCTTGTTGATGATGTCGAGGATCATTCCCTGTGCAAATAGCGCTATCGGGAACCGCGGATCACTGACGTCCGGGCAGGATTTCACGAACTCGTCCGCCTGTGCACCGAGGAAGGCCAGGAGTGATGCGAGCCGGGTGGCCTCGCTTGATACAGACTCTGGGATGTCTGCTTCAGCCTTCATCGCGTCGAAGACGGTGAACACCTCTCGGGCGAACTGACGATCGGCTTCGAGGCCATCGCCAGCGTTGCGGCTGCTGCGCCGCTGGCGGGCATCCTGATGCTTCCGCCTCTCCGAACCTCGCGGCATTGAACACCTCGCTTCATCAGAAGCCGGAGGCTGCGCCCCGACATCTTGTTCGCCGTTTAGTCCCCGGCGGCTTTTCCACTACCGAACCGTCGCGGGATGGCAGTCGGCTAGTGCTCTTCTCGGGTGCCGTCTTCGCGAAGACGGAAACGCACCCCGGCCCCGCCGCCGTTCTCGGGCGTGAAATCTATGCCGGCATCGCGCAGGGCTCGCTCTATGCCGGCCAAGTTGTTGTGGCTCGGCACCCGACGCCCACGCTCGAAATCTCGGATTGTTGACAGACCAAGATGCGCCGCCTCCGCCAGCTGCTCCTGTGACCAATCCAACAGGGCGCACGCTGCGCGAGACAAGGCAGGTGTGAGCATGCCGAAACGGTAGCATGTCATATTTTTTCGTCAATGGACCTGCAAATGCGTTGACAGGTGGTGGTCATATCTCCAATCTGAATTTCAACGAATTGATATGACGGAGGTAGCAAATGCCCCATCGCACCGTCTCTTGGACACGCATCTCCCGCTCGCTGCACGACAGCCGGCCCGCGATCCCCGCCGGCATGCTCGGTGCCCGCGCCCTGGTGCAGCTCGGCGCCCGCACTCGCCCCCTCGTACTCGCCGGCCGCTACGACCGCGCCGCCATCATGGCCGCCGCCTGCAAGGCCGCCGCCGGCATCCAAGAGCGCTGCGGCGTCTCCCGCGCCGAGGCGATGTCCGCCGCCCTCAAGGCCACGTGGCAGGTCGCCAAGGCCGCCCGCCGCACCACCGCGCACTGATCTTCTAGCCTCGCTGGGCCGATCCGGCCCGCATCCCCTTCGCCACCGCCGTCCCACCGCCACGAGCCCTCACCGGAGCCCGAACGATGACGCACGCCCGCATTCCCGATTTCGCCATCCTGCCTGCCGTTCTCGCGATCACGACCCGCACCCCGGCGGCCGATCCGGTGTTGTCGGCGATCGACGCACACGCCGAGGCCTGGGCCGTGTTCCAGATCGCCGAGGCCGGCCGCCCTTCCGAGATCGCCGAAGACGCCATGAGCCTCGCGCTCGAGGAGCTGCTGGCTACCCCGTGCGGCTCGCACTTTGGTGCCCTGGCCCTGGTCCGGCATCTGCGCTGGCTGATCCGCGAGGAGGCCATCACCGTCGAGGCTGACAGCATGCTCGACCGGTTCATCCTGGCCCGCGAGGCGGACCTATCGCGGTTCGCCGGGTCGGACCTGCCGCCCGACCTGCTGCCCATCGCGTCGCCGCTCGGCCGCCTCGCCCCAAGGGTCGTGCCGAGCCTGCCGCCGGTCCTGGCCGCCCCACAGGGCGAGCCGATCCTGCGCCGGGTGCTGCGCGCCTCTGGCCTCGCCGGCGAGATCTTCGCGGCCGCCGTCATCATCGGCGGTGGTGCCGTCCTCACGGGCCTCGCCAGCCTGCTCTGACCTGCAGTGGCGGACCGCCCCGCCGCGCCTCCGTCCCCTGACCTTGCGATCCCGTGATCCCTGGAGGCCTTTGATGTCCTCGTCCAACCGATCCCATCGCCCGCAGTCCGACCGCCCCTCCCTGAAGCAGCGCGCTGCCGAGCTGGAGGCGGGTCTCGCCCGCGTCACCCACCGGCCCGCGCCCGCGCCCGAGACCATGGAAACCTTGGATCCCGCGTTCGAGGTCGCCGCCAGCTATCGGGCCGCCTGGGACGCGCTCGGCGAGGCGATGGAGGCCAAGAACGGAGAGGAGGCTCCGGAGGCTGAGGACGCCTGCGCTGCCGCCTATGCCCGTCTGCGCGCCGTGCGCCCGACTACGCCGGCCGGGTTTCAGGCGCTGGCCGAGACCTGGGCGTGGCGGCTGCGCGCCGAGCGCGCCACCCCCGCGACCGGTAGCGACGGCACGCATACGGTGGGTGCTGACGCCGCCGAATCGCTGATTGCCGGGGCCGGGGTGTGCGTGCCGACCGTCGCGTCCGGTGGCGGTGACGATGCCGTGCATGTCCTGATCGCCGAGCATCGGGCCGCCTATACCGCTTGGGATCAGGACGCCAAGGTCTACGATGGCATCGTGCCGGGCTCGGCCGGGTACGAAGCGGCTGGTGCTGCTGAACGCGCCTCTGGCCAGCGCGAGCGCGCCGCCTACGAGGCGCTGTTTCTGACGCGGCCGAGGACGCTGGCCGGTGTGCTGGCGTTGGTAGACTACCTCTCTGAGGCTGTGCCGAAGGTCACTACACATGTCGGCCCGACGGAAGGTGGCCGCGCGCTCGGCGCTGTGGCCGCAGCTCTCCGCGGGCTCGAACCGGCACGAGCGGCGCTTACCGACGTCGGCCTGACCAGCGAGGTCTCGGAGGACGTCTTTGCGGCGATCGAGGATCACCGGGACGTCATGGCGGCGACGGCCGCTCTGGCCGAGGACAATGAGGAGTTCGACCGTCAGGGCCAGATGCAGAACGCGGCTGAGGCTGCCGTGGCCCATGCCCCGGTCCGGTCACTCGCTGACTTGCGGGCGAAGCTGACGTATCTCCTGCCCATCATCGCGCCCGACATGCTGGACAAGACGCACGTCCGGCACCTCGAAGCGATCCAAGCCGACATGGATCGGTTGTGCCGCGAACGGTCCCGTCCGGCCGACACCCACGAGGACGCCGAGCTGCTGCTGCTGGGCGAGCGACTGGACCGGGCCCATGCCCGGTGGCGCATCACGACCTGGCAGTATCGCGAGCCTGAGGCGCGCCTCAAGCGAGCCCTGGAGGATGCGCGAGCCCGCGGCGGTCCGACCCTTCGGCAGCTTGAGGCCGCCTGGAGCCTGCCTGGCGTGGAAGCGGCCCACGAGGCGGAGGAAGCCGCCTTCGGTGCGCTCGGCCCCATCTGCGATGCGATCTGGCTCATACCCGCCTGCACGCCGGCTGGCCTCGCCGTGAAGGCCCGCGCCGCCCTCGTTCACATCTGGGCCCGCGGGCAGTTCGAGGAGGACGCTGCCCTCGGTGAGGAAGAGGGGCTGACCAAGGAGGCCGCGCGCCGCCTGATCGAGGCTTGCTGCACCCTGGCCGGTGTCGACTGGCGCGGCGACCCGATCGCGCCGCCTCTGCCGGATCCAATCTTTTCCGCCATCGAGCGGCACCTTGCGGCCCGCGCCGCATGCGTTGGGCTCGATGATGGTGTCGACGAGTAGCGATACGAGGCCGCGCACGACAGGCGGGCTGCCGCCCTCGATGTGGTTGAGGACACTCGCCCGACCACCGTCGCTGGCTTGCTCGCCCTCGCCCGCCATATGCAGTCCTACCTCACCGAGGATGGCGAGCCGCCGGAGCACAGCCTCTCCGGCAAAGAGCACGCTTTCGCGGGCCTAATGCGGGCCTGCCTCAGCCTGTACGAGGCGCGCTATCCCGGTATGGGCCGGGACTGGGCGGCAGATGCAGCCTACCATCCCGGGTTCCTGCCAGTGCCGCAGCGCCAGCCGGCGGCCCTCATGGCGCTCGACTATGCCATCCCGCAGGAGGCCGCCTACCTGCTTACGTTGGCAGAGGCCGAATTCGAGCGACGCCGCGAGGCTTATGCCGGGTTTCATGACCCGACCGTTTGGCCCAGCGTGGCGGCCGAGTTGCGCCGCGACATGCGGATGGATGCTCTCGCCACCGCCGCCGCGCCCCCGCGAAGCAGCGGCCCGGGAGTAGTAGCCGACGTCAGCGGGCTCGTTTGCGACATCCTCGACGGCTGGGCAGCGTGGGGTGTTGCGATCAGCAAGCCCGAGGGGGACCCGGAGACGGACGCCGCCTATGAGCGTGCTGTCGGCCGTTGGGATGAGTTGCTGGACGCAGCCGAGGCGCTGCCGGCGACCTTGGAGAGCCTCGTCGCGAAGGCGCTGGCCATCTCGTGGGTAGAGTTCGTGTCGGAGGAGCGTCCCATGGTGCCGCGGTCCAGGCACTCGTTCACCGGCCGCATCGCCTTCGACATCCATGCCGCGGTCATGGGCCGAGCGGCCCGTCAGGCAGAGCGCTGAAAGGCGCCCACCGACCCTTTGCGTACCGCGTACCACCCCGGCCGGGTCCCGCCGGCGGACTATCGGTTCAACCCAATCCGAGACCTCCCATGAGCAAGATCGTACCCTTCCCGGGCCATCGCCAGTTGCCCGCCGCCCAGCCGATCCCGCGCGAGGAGTTCGAGCGGCTGGCCGAGCTCGCCCTCGATATCGTCGACCGCATCGTTGCCATCCTGGACGATGGCGACGGCGACCCCGACCGCGAGGACGGCGGCGATGCCGAACCCAGCCTCGGCGCGCCCGAGAACCATCACGGCAGTCAGGTCGTGTGGTTGCGCGGCACCGACCGGGACCTTGAGGCCTAGTCATGCCGATCGCTTTGCCGGATCCGAGTGCAATGCGCCGCGGCCATCGAGCGCGGGCTCTTCGCGGCCGGCCTGCTAGTCGAGGTCCGCAGGTTCGGGCCGCCGCTGCCCGGCTAGCCCCTTTTCGGCGCTGTCGGCATCTCGCCGTGGGCCTGCGCGGGCTGGCCGACCAGATGGACGCCGGAAGGATCGAGACCGCGCCGCATTGGTCCGCGAGGCAGGCCAGAGAGCGTCGCGAGGCGTCGTGCGACATGGTGACCGGGAGTTCCGGAGGGCGGGCGAGCGCGGAGGAGCGGGTTTGAGCGCGCTATCGCTACGGGTTCAGCCCCGCGTCGAGCCTCCGCACTGCGCGGATTGGACTTCCGGACTCGGCCTGCGACCGCGCCTCGACCCGGTGGGACATGCGACCAACTCCCATCATGGATCGCAACTTCGCGGTCACGCCGATCATCACCAGCAGGCCGATCACCAAAGCGAAGACCGTCAGCGTGTGCTGGATTGCGTCGTCGTACTGCCGTCCGGCGTGGATGATCAGCCAGCCCACGCCAACGAAGGCGGCAGCCGAGATCAGCGGGATCATCGGATCGGACATCGTGCGGTCAACGATCATGCGTCGGCCGGGTTCAGAGGCACCTTGCCGCGCCACTCCCTTCGGGTGGCGAGGAAGCGCGGCGATGACGCGATCTCACCCCGTGCTCAACCCGAGAACGAGCTGCTGCGCGATGAGCATCAGACCGGCAAGCGCCCCACCGACTACGAGCACATCGGCGAGGCCGCGCTCCGGCTCAGGCCGGCTCCGAGCGACAGCACGGCTCGGTGCGCTCGGGGGACGAAGCTGCACGACGTTGTCTGACCGATCCATGACCGCCTCCAGCATCATTGCTGGCTCGTATCTGGGTCGGGTGGTGATCGCTCGGCATGCGCCAGCGCACATGCTCGACTGCCTCTACGACGAAGTCGACTCCGGCGTGCTGGCGCTGGCCACGTGCAGGTGCGCGATGGTGGGGCGGTTCGTGCCCGAGGCGGAGAACCGCCCACCCATTCTGAAGCGGGGCTCAGGCCTCTTGCGCTTCGCGGAGCACGCTTCGAACGCGACCGGCAGCCAAGGCGAGCGCACCCTCCTGCGTGGAACCGTCTGGGCAATCCTGCCCAACAGAAGAGCCGAGCCGGTACACAATCCGGTGCTCTACAGCGCGCAGCAATTCGTTTGCGGGCTCCATCTCGATACTGCGCAACGTCCGCGCGAGATCGAGATAGGCACTGCGCATGAGGCCAAAGGCCAAGCGTGTCGCGGCTTCATCCGCGATCGGTGTCATATCAGTCATGGCGTGTTCCCTACAAAACACGCTCCCCAGAACGCGGAGTCTATATGTCAGCCGATTAGGATTGTAAATACAGCATTCGACAAGTCTCCGCGGGCAGCCCTCCGGCCGCTGTACGGCTGGGGATTTAACATAGGACAATCATCAAGAGGCTTGGCCGCTAAGCCTATCTTGGGGGCAGGAACGAAGGGGCGCGCCCCGGCGAGCGGCGATGAGGGCGGCGGCATGAACCGGCCGCTCGTCATCGACAGCTTCGCGGGCGGCGCGCCCTTACCTGGAAACGCGTCGTCCGATCTGCCGGATCACGATAGCTGCGAGCAGATACCAAACGCCGGGATGCAACACCGCCGCGATGCTCAGGATGAGCGAGCCACCAGCGGCAGGCGGCACGGTGCTGATGTCGCCGAAGATCAGCCAGGCGCCGAACACGCCGAGAGCGGAGGCAGCCGCGAAGGCCGCGACGCGGATGAGCTCAAGCCGGTCCATCGCCAAGCGTCTGACCGGCTTTGGTTCGGCTGCCCAGTGCCATCCGGACACAGGGGCGCATCCTTCACCAACGCGGAGTAGCCCCTTGGCCGAGTCCAGCACCTTCACGCGCGAGATGATCGGAGCCCCGACCGCTCGCGGCCAGACGGCCGAGTTACTGGAGGGATCGTCCCTCCGGGGCCATCGAACGCCCAGCATCGAGCAGAACGCGAACTTTGCGCATCGCATGCAGAATGATGTCGGGCTGGGCCACATCGTTCGGATGCTCAGCAGCGAAGCTGTCCATCGCCTCCGAAATCTGATCCTCGATTGCATCCATCAGGGCAAGGCCGTCCGATCCCTCGCGACGCAGGTGAGCTCCTGCCAGCGTCAGGTAGGCAGCACTTGCGAGGAGAAACGCAATGCCATTGGCCTCCTGCGCGGCGGCAGAAGCATTCTCACCGCAACTTGCGATGCTGTCCGAGCGCTCGTCGATCATCAGTGTGCGCCTCTGAGTTTCACTCAACGCATGTATGAACTGATCTTGTGGCGCGGATCATCGCTGAATAATGCGCACTATTTGAAAAATTGCGCCCTTGATACAATACAGAGATGCGAAGCGGCCATCAAAGTTCACTCTGGAGTTGCAGCGACGCCAATGCCGTTTCGGACGTCGATCTTCGCGACGGGAGGCGCGCGTGGCTGAGATGCTACTTGCCCTCGAGCGGATCGTTGAGCCCAGGTCCCTCGATTTCGGATACGATGCCAGTCGGACGATCGCCGCCCGAGAGGTGGCCGTCCGGAGGCTCCTGCAGCGGGCCGCCCTCCTCGATGAACTTCTCCCTACTGGCCTTCTCACCTGCAGCAACGTCTTTCAGGGACGGAGAAACGCCGTCGTTTTTGCCCTCGGTCATCGCGCTCTCCCTCGCCAGCATGGAGGCGTCGGACAGCTTCAGCCACGGCGTGGTCAGATGCCGCCCGTGGACAGCAGGTTAGCCATCCGCTCCATACAGATTGAAGTAATCAGCGGCTTCATGCGTTCCGGCTTCGGCCGGTCGACAGAGGCTGCCGATGCCGAGGGCGTGACAAGGGATCTGTCAGGCGGGGTGATGGAGGCGCGCCATGATTGAACCCTCACAAATCGACACTGCCGGCGTCACGCGTTCACCGATCTGGTTCTGTTTAATTACTGCTCGCTCCGCCCAGAAAAGCGCCGACTACTGCGACGCACAAGACTATAACGATGATGCCCAGTGCCGCAGTAATTGCGCGCTGGTGCCGGCGCGCCGCAAACAGAACAAAACAACCCGTCAGAAATGTAGCTGTCAGAACTATAGGCGAGTCGAAGATCTGCATGGACTGGTATACCGTCGGGTAAACGTGCGCTCCCGTCTCGCACTGATCCAGCTCGGCGGTGACGATCGCGGAGGAATCCGAGCGCCATGGTGCATCCTGACGCTCCTAGAAGGGCTCCTTCGGTACAGGGACAGTGGGGGGCGGCTCTGGCTGATCTGCCAGGTCACTGCGCACGCGAAGGCCTTCTGGAGAGCCGTCGTCCGGCGTTCGAACCCGGTCGGGGATCGTAGCAGTCGTTTTGGGCATATTCGACAAGCCGTCCTGAGTACCGATGGGAGGATCGGCAACAGTTTGTGCGACAGCAGGAATGCTGATTGCCAGAGCTGCTACAGCAGAAAATTTGTAAAGGGAGTACATTTCAATCTCCTCCGCACGGGGTCAAATGTTGGTATCAGACAATTAATCGAAATCTCGATCATCAAGATCGATCACACCATTAGCGATGCCATCGCGCGCGTACCTCCTACCAGCAGCGTCTTCGATTTCGCCTTGGCAGCTTTCAAAAAGATCGATTGGCTCGGAGTCCTCGTCGCCGAAGCAGTCTCGCAGTGTGGCGATCGGAATTCTGCAAGGGAGAAGCCTGCGCCCGTCCGACATCGCGAAACGAACATGCTCTCGCGTGTTCGCATCAATAACCGGGGGCCATCCCGGGTAACCAACGATCATCATGGCACGCCTCAGCGGTTTTTTTCAGCCCCCCAAAAATACCTGTTTCATAGACAACGGGCCATCGACACAAAACGAGCCGCAAACGGCAAGCTTTATTTTAGATCCGCCGACTTTGACCCTAAGAAAATCCGGAGCCTTCGGGGCCTTATCGAAACGAAACGAGTTGACGTCTCCCCCGCTCGCGCCTTCCGCAGCCCCCTGATTGGCCGGCGGCCGCTCGCCCCGGCCGACGCGCTCGAAATCGCGGGTGCAGCATGACGAACCATGCACTGAAGCGCTTCCCGCTCCCGATCGCCGAGCGCCTCCAGGTCGGTGAAGCGACCCGAGCAATGCGGGAAATTGATGCTGACTCGTCCCTCGCCAGAGGGGCCATGATGGCGGGCCGGAATTTCGCCATGAGCGAACGTGTGGCTCAGCAGCTGAACTTCAGCTCCAACTTACGACCATCTCGCCAGACCACCTCGCAGAGTTGGTCCAGGCACAGACCTTCCGAGATCAACCGGAGAACCGTCGGAACAATGGCGCCCGGATCCACCTCAATCGTCGCGCCGGTCTTATCAAGGTCCCAGACGAGGCAATCGCGACATACCTGCGGTTTTCCAAAATATATTCGTCCAGTTTTGAGGGCCGCTTTTCGCGGCGGCCTCGCGAAAAATCCGTTCAATAAAAATCCAATCTTCGAAAATAGCCCCATCGATATAGTAATTTTGGAGCGATTAGGTTCCGAAGCCATCATTTGTTCTGTAGCCGCCACATCTGCGGAGAGCCCCGTATGGCCCGTGCTCCTAAGCCCCTCCCGCCGCCGACCGACGACGAGCGCCGCCGCGCCGGTGAAGCGGCCCGGGCTCTGCGCGAGGCCATCGCCGACCCGTCGACTATGGGCGCGAAGACCGCGGCGCACGTCGACCTCGCGCGACCGCGCCGCGGCGAATGGTGGGAAAGCTGGGCCAACCTGGCCGGCTTCCACCGGATCAACGGCAAGGCCGGCCGCTACATCCACGCGCTGCTGCCGCGATGGAGCTTCGCGCGAGCCGAGATCGTCGCCGAGATGATCCCGGACCTCGAGGCGCTGGCGGAGCGTGGCGTGCGGCCGACCGAGGACACGAGCGGGAGGGCAGCGTGAGCGTCGGTGGTCGACTGATCGAGATCCTACCCATGCGCTTGCCGGACAGCGGGACCGACGTGCTGCGGCTGTGGGTTGTGGCAAAGAATGCCGGCGGCCCCGGGGTGCACGACGAGATATGCGTCTACGCCGAGCCTCAGGAGAACCTGCCAAAGCTCGGCGACGAAGTGTGGTGGCAGGGTCGGCGCATCTACTTCGACGGAGACCGGCAGCACCTCGTCCGGATTGGCTACTCGTTCCCGGCGCCGGTGGCTGTCGAGCAGGATCGGGGAGGGAGCAGTGCCGCGTAACGTTCGGGCGGTCGAGCGAGCAGAGCCGACCTGCCTCTATCCGGATGAGAAGGAACTCGCCGAGATCATCATGGGGCCGTCCCGCTCGAAGGGCTGGACCGGGCTTGCTGTGGTTCTGGAGCGCGGCGGCTTCCCTCGGATCGATCCGCAGTTCGGCGGTCGCTACTGGCCGGCCGTGAAAGCCTTTCTGGACCGGCGGAATCATGTCGGCGACGATGCCGGCGCTCGGCGGCCGCGCCGGGAATAGGAGATCCACATCATGACAGCCGAGGATGCGCTCTACAGCCCAGGGCTGAAGCGCATGAAGCGCCATAACGGGCGCATCGATCTCTACTGGGTGGCCGACGAGAAGCTCGTCGCGAAGGGCTACCCGACCAAGACAGTCCGGATCCCGAGCGACATGCCGCCTGAAGGCATCGCCGCCCGGTGCCAGATCCTGCAACAGGAGATGCTGGAGTGGGCAGGTGGCTTCGCGCCGTCCAAGAACTCTGCCGTCCCGGGCACCCTCGAGTGGGTGTGCCGCGCGTTCGAGACCGACACGGACTCGCCCTATCACGACAGGCGCCAAGCGACCCGCGTCTTCTACTCGAAGTACATCCGCACGTTGGTCGACACGGCCGGTCACATGCACCTCGCCAACATTCTGGGTCGGGACGTGCGCCGCTGGCACAAGGACTGGAGCGCCTCGACGGGCGAGCGGAGCGCTTATGCCTGCATCCAAACACTGCGCCGGGTCGTGAGCTACGGCTGCGAGCTGCGGAACGCCGACGCGATTGAGTTGGCGGCCGTGCTGGAGCGGACCGAGTTTCCGATGCCGCGGAAGCGCAAGCACCGGCCGACCTTCGAGCAGATCGTGGCGCTCCGCAGAGCCGCGCATGCGGCGGACCGGCCGAGCATCGCGCTTGCCGTGGCGCTCCAGTTCGAGCTCGGCCTGCGTCAGAAGGATGTGATTGGGGAATGGGTGCGGCCGACCCCGGCCGAGCGGGCGGCGATCACCGGCGCGATCACCGACGGCGTCTGGGTCTGGCAGTGGGGGCTGACCTGGAATCACATCAACGCCGAGCAGCTCCTTGAGAAGCCGACGTCGAAGTCGAATGGGCGAGAGGTCGCTGCGCACGATCTGCGGCTGCACCCGGAGATCCTCGCCGAGCTGCCGGCGCGCGGGGTCGGGCCGGTGGTGATCGACGAGCGGTCCAAGCTGCCCTGGAAGGCGACGCACTTCTCGCACACGTTCCGGAAGATCGCCCGCGCTGCCGGCTGGCCGGATGACCTCTGGAACATGGACAGCCGAGCCGGCGCCGTGTCGGAGGCCTTCGAGGCGGGAGCAGACGCGACCGACGTCATGCGAACGGCCACACACACGCAGATGTCGACGACGATGATCTACAACCGCGGAGGGGTGGTCCAATCAAGCCGCGTCGCCGAATTGCGAGCTGCCCGGCGGAAAGGACGCGAACAGGGCTGAAACAAGCCTCGGTAACAGGGGGCCAATTCGCGGTAACGCGAAGCTATCGCCCCGGCTGCTCTAAGCGCCTGATTGTATTGGGAGAAGTGTTGGCTCCCCGAGCAGGACTCGAACCTGCGACAAGGCGATTAACAGTCGCCTGCTCTACCAACTGAGCTATCGGGGATCACGAGGGGGTCTCTACACACCGGGATGGCGGGACGCAAGGGCCTCGATGCACGATCCGCGTCCAAACCGACGCGCTGCGCCCCCCGACACAGCGCGTGGCGCCTCCCGCGGAGGTCGGGAGGCCCGGAATGTGACTGATCGGCAACATCGTCGCCGAGGCCCGTCGCCTGCTCTGCCGGTCCGCGGCCGGTGGAAGTCATCCGTCTGTCGTCTCCCGCTCCTACGGGGACCGCTTGCCGGCGCGCCGGTGTGACGACCCTGCCGCAATGCCGACCCATCGCTGCCTCGACCCACAGGACCCCTACGCCGAACGCGAGGTGCGCGTCGCCTTCGAGTGGAGCGCCGACCATCCCCGCCTGATCGCGGCCCTGGACGAGCACGAGGCCGATATCCTCCCCGACCTCGTGGAGGCCCAGCGCGACGATCTCCGTCGCGAGATCGTGGCCGCCCTACCGCTTCCGGAGCCGTGCATCCCAGGTCGGACCGAGATCCGCCTGCCGTGATCGCCGACCTGTGCCCCGCGCGGTCGGGCGCGCGGCGATCCAGCTTCGTCCGGGCGAAACAGTCCTCCTGCCTGCCGGCGCATCTGCCGACAGCGCTCGCGAGACTGAACTGACAATCCGGCACCGGCCGAGATCCACGAATTCTTCCTCCGATGAGCCCCTGGATGCTGAGGTTGAGCCGGGCTGCGCGATGGCAAAAATCTCGGAGCTTCGGAGTATAAGTTAAATGTTTTTGCCGGCTATATTTACCTGTTCAAAAAGATTTGCTTCGATATAGCTGCGGTCACACGAATCTCCGGCCAGAAGCGGCTCGTCGCCATGCGCATCTCACTCGGCCTGAAGCTCTCCGCGGTGATCGGGCTGCTGGCCCTGGTGGCGATCGGCATCGCTGCCTTCGCGGTTCGACAATCGAACTGGGAGCAGGAGCGGGCGGCCGCCACCGACCGGATCTGGAACGCCGGCCTTCAGGCGGGCGCCCTGGGGCAGGCGATCGAGCACGCGGTCGTGCAGGCCACGGCCCTCTACACCGCGGAGGACACGACGGAGGCGCGCACACGGCTGTCGGCGCTCCACGACGCCCTCGCCACCGTGGAGCAGGTGCGGGTGCCCTTCCTCGAGGCCATGGAGGATCAGCTCCCCGCCGACCGACGGCGGCGGTTCGACCTCTTCGTCAAGGAATTCGTCGCCTACCAGACCGATACGGCCGAACTCGGCCTGACGGTCTCGCCCAAGGCCGCGCTGATCCAGGCGACCGACGAGGCGACCGTGAAGAACCGCGAGCGCATAGTCGCCGAGATCGGCATTCTCGGACGGGAGGTGCTGAACCGCCTGAACGCCCGTCGCGCCGCGGACGCGGCCGACCGCCGTCGGGCGCGGATCACCCTGGTGGCCGTGCCGGCTGCGGCGCTGGCGTTCGGCCTCCTCGCGGCGATCTGGATCATCGTGAGCCTGGTGCGGCGGCCGCTGCATCGGCTCAAGGACGGGATGACGGCGCTCGCCGCCAACGATCTCGGCCGCGCGATCCCGTTCACGCACCGCCGCGACGAGATCGGCGAGATGGCCGCCGCCATCGCGGCGTTCCAGACGGCGCTGATCGAGAAGCGCGACCTCGACGCCGAGGCGCAGGCGCGGCGCGACCGCGACCGCAGCCGGGCGGAGGCCCTGGCCGCGGCCACGCGCACCTTCGAGGCCGAGACGCACCGCGCCGTCACCGATCTCGCCGACTCGGCCGAGGCGATGCAGGCGGCGGCCGACACGCTCTCGGGCAACGCGGGCGCGATGGCGGCCGAGTCGGCCGTCGTCGCCGGAGCGTCGCAGCAGAGCGCGGGCCTCGTCGACAGCATCGCCAGCGCGGCCGAGGAGCTCTCGGCCTCGGCGCGGGAGATCGAGGCGCGGGTCCGTCACACCAGCGCGATCGCCACCTCGGCCCTCTCCGACACGCAGGGGCTCAAGGAGACGGTGATGAGCCTCTCGCAGGCGGCCGAGGAGATCGGCGCCGTGGTCACGCTGATCCGCGAGGTGGCCGAGCAGACGAACCTCCTCGCGCTCAACGCCACGATCGAGGCGGCCCGCGCGGGCGCCGCGGGGCGGGGATTCGCGGTGGTCGCCGCGGAGGTGAAGGCGCTGGCCGGCCAGACGGCGCTCGCCACCGACCGCATCACCGGGCAGGTCGGGGCGATCCAGGGGGCCGCCGGGCGCACGGTCGGCGCCATCGGCACGATCGGCGAGACCATCGCCCGGATGAGCCTGATCGCCTCCGAGGTCGCGGACGCCACCGACCAGCAGGGGCAGGCCAGCCAGGAGATCGCGCGGGCGATCTTCGGCGCGGCCGCGGAGGCCCGGCAGGTCTCCGAGAGCGTGGCGGGCGTTCAGGCCGCGGCCGCGTCCAACGAGGCGCAGGCCGGGCAGGTGCGCGGCAGCGCCGCCCGGGTCAATGCCGGGACCCACAGCCTGCAGCGGGCGATCGAGACCTTCATGGTGGAGGTCCACGGCGCCTGACGGGCGCGCACCGGCCCGTCACGGCCGGCACAATCTGTCTGGGAAGGATGGAGGCCTCGCCCGGAATCGAACCGGGGTGCAAGGATTTGCAGTCCTCTGCGTAACCACTCCGCCACGAGGCCTTCCCGAACGGCGCTGCCGTTCCGTCCGGAGCTTGGCGGACAGCTCCGGGTGCGCGTCTCTAGCAGAGGTCGGCGGTCGCAGGCAACGGCCCCGAGGCCCGGATCGCGCGGACCGCGTCAGCTCTGCCAGACCCGCGGCATCGCCAGGCCGCGGTAGCCCGCGAGGAAGCGGGCGACGAGCCCGCGCAGGGGCCCGACCGCGTCGCCCAGCGCGCGGACCGCCAGATGGCCGTTCCAGGCGCTCGCCGCCGCCGTCGTCCCGGGCGACGCGGCCTCGGCCAGCCGGGTCCGCGCCTCCTCGAGGCGCGCCTCCGCCCCGGTGGAGAGGTCGAGGATCGTCGCGCAGGCGCGGGCGCCGCCGCCGATGGCCGGGCGAGCGAGGTGGTCGCTGATCGGCCCCTCCAGCAGGAGGTCGTCGGCGTAGGCGAGGCGCCCGCCCCGGCGGATCCGCCAGGAATCCGCGAACAGCCCGTCGCCGATCCGCTCGCCCCGGGCGGCGCGGCCGAACGCCACGACCTCCACGGCGAGCAGCGCGGCCCCCTCGGCGAGATCGGCCACGAAGCGCCGCCGCACCCGGGCCCGATCGAACAGGATCGTCTCCTGCGGCAACCAGGCGAGGCCGGCCCCCTCCCCCAGATGCAGCGTGTTGACGATGCGGCTCACGGGGCCGTCAGAGCGATAGATCTTCTCGGCCGCCGTCGTGGTCAGAACCAGCTCGGCCCCCGGTTCGAGCGTGAGGTCGATGGCGAAGGTGTCGCCGCAGGCGACGCCGCCCGCCGTGTTGACGAGGACCGCCTCCGGCGCGCCGGTCCCCCGGGGGAAGCGCAGCCGCGACGGCCCGGCTTCTGCCAGATCCAGGATGCGCGTCCCGCCGCCCGGACGGGCCAGTCCGACACGCAGCTGGACGCGCCCGTCCGAGCGCTGGCGCGCGGGCGCGGTCATCTCGGGCGCGGATGAGGGTGCGAGAGGGCCGTGCATCAGGCGCGCCCGGCCGGCTCTGCCGGCACGGCCTCGATCGGCAGGGTCGGCCGGTCGAGGATGCGCCGGCCGAACAGGCTGGCTACCAGCTCGACCAGCACCCGGGCGCTGCGGCCGCGCTCGTCGAGGAAGGGGTTGAGCTCCACCACGTCGAGGGAGCGGACCAGACCGGAATCGTGGAGCATCTCCATGATCAGATGGGCCTCCCGGAAGGTGGCGCCGCCCGGAACGGTGGTGCCCACGGCCGGGGCGATCGACGGATCGAGGAAGTCGATGTCGAGGCTGACATGGAGGTGCGCGCCCCGCGCGGCGACGCGGTCGAGCACCCGCCGCAGGGGCGCCACGACGCCGAACTCGTCGATCGTGCGCATGTCGGTGACGCCGACCCGGCGCGCCGTTACGAGGGCGCGCTCGCCGGCATCGATCGACCGGAGGCCGAACAGGTGGACGTCGGCGGGCGGCAGGGGCGCCGGCGCCGGCTCGGCGAACAGCGGCGGGAAGCCCGGCTCGCCGCACAGGGCGGCGAGCGGCATGCCGTGGACGTTGCCGGAGGGCGAGGTCGCCGGCGTGTTGAAGTCGGCGTGGGCGTCGAGCCAGAGGACGAAGACGGGCTGGCCGCGCCGCGCGCAGTGCCGCATCACCCCGTCGACGGAGCCCAGGGACAGGCTGTGGTCGCCGCCGGCGGTCAGCGGCAGCGCCCCCGCGTCGAGGGCGTCCTCCACGGCGCGGGACAGGGCCCGCGTCCAGGCGGCGACACCGTCCAGCCCGCGCGTCCCGGCGGGTCCGTCCGGGGCGACGTCGCCGCGATCCGCGATCGCGTGGCCGAGTTCGGCGAGCGCCCGCACCAGCCCGGCCGTGCGCAGGGCCGCCGGGCCCATGAGGGCGCCGGCCTCGCTGGTCCCGACCTCGATCGGGGCCCCGATCAGCGCGATGCTGCGCGCCCGGTCCGGCTGGTCTTCGCCGCTCATCCCACCTCCATCGCCGTCACGAAGCGACCGTTCTCCGCGGCCGCTCTACCACCCGGACTCATAACCGGCCGATGACGCCGACCGCGAGACGGGATCGGTCAGCAAGATCCGTGACGGTGTGTCCGGGGCGGCCGCGGGACGACGGGCTGCCCGAAACGGGCTGGCCGAAACTTGGCCGGATGCCGCGCATCCCTCAACGCCGCGCGGGCGTCCGTGACGACCCGCGCAGCGAAATCTTGCCGGAACGGGCGCTCGACCATTCACAACTTGGAATCATGGTGCTCAGACTGTTCTTTAAGTTGTATGTTCCGCGTTTGCTCAAGTTTTGAGCGGTGTATCGGTGTTTACGAGATTTTTATAAGGATTGGGCGATTGGTTCACGTCAAACCAATCTTCCAAAGAATACAGGGGCATCATGATCTCGCTATCGCGGCTGAGCACGCGCCTTCCCGCGACGACCGTCGGCCTGGCGCTCCTGAGCGCCACCGCCATGGGCGGATTCAGCTGGTACTCGGCGCGGGCGGGTCTGATGACCGCGGCCCACGAGCGCCTCGAACTCGCCGCGGCGGCGCGCCGGGACGCGATCGAGCTGGTGGCGGATCGGGCGCAGGCCGACTTCCTGGCGGTGGCGGCCCACCCGCAGATCGTCTCGAACTTCCCCGACCTGCTCGAGAACCTCGACCCGGCGAAGCCCGACACCGAGAGCGTCATCGCGGCGTTCCGCGCGCCGCAGACCGCCGAGGCGCGGGTCGCCCTCGACGGCAGCGGCATGTCGTCGATGTATGCCCGCCGGCACGTCAAGGTTCAGGAGGTGGCGCGCAAGCTCGTGGCCCAGCCGGGCTACGCCGACCTGATGTTCATCGATGACAACGGCCGGATCGACTACACCACGACGAAGGGCGCCGATTTCGGCAAAGCGGTCACGGAGGACGGCTTGGCGGGGACGGCGCTCGCGCGCCTCGTCGAGCGCCTGAAATCCGCCGACCCGGGCGCGGTCCTGTACGAGGATTTCGCCGCCTACGCGGTGGACGGGGTCCCGGCCGCCTTCCTCGGCCGCGCCATGACCAAGCGGGCCAACGTCGCCATGGGCACCGCGCAGGCGGCCGAGCGGATCGGCTTCATCGTCATGCGGGTCACGCCGGCCCTGTTCGACCAGACGCTGTCGAAGCGGACCGGTCTCGGCGACACGGGCCAGATCCTGGCGGTCGGCGCGGACGGCCTGCTGCGCAGCAACCCGCCGCTGAACCCCGGCGTGCGTGCCGGCGCGGGCCTCGCCGGGATCGGCCTCGCCGCCGACCGGGTCAAGGCCGGCGGTCCCGTCGACTTCGCGGCGGAGAACGGCACCCACATGGCGGCCGCCTCGCCGGTGACCGTCCTGGGCGCGCCCTGGACGGTGGTGGCGGAGCAGACCCAGGCCGAGGCGATCGACGCGGTCCAGGCCCTGTCGCGCACGCTGATCCTGACCGGCCTGTTCGTGCTCGCCGGAACGGCCCTGCTCGGCCTGCTGCTCGCCCGCTCGATCGTGGCGCCGCTCGGTGCCCTCACCCGCGCCCTCAAGGCCCTCGCCGATCGCCAGGCGCTGACCGACGTGCCGGGCAGCGCGCGGCGGGACGAGATCGGCGACATCGCCCGCGCCGTGGTCACGATCCGCGACATGTCGCTGGAGGAGGCCGCCCAGCAGCTCCAGACCACCGAGGCCGCGCGCCTGCGCGAGGAGCAGAGCCGGCGCGCCATGCTCAAGCAGCTGGCCGACGGCTTCGAGCACTCGGTCGGCGGCATCGTCGAGGGCCTGACCGGCGCCGTCACGGAACTTCAGGGCGCCTCGGACACGATGCGCGCCGCGGTCTCCAGCACCTCCGAGCGCTCGACCAGCGTCGCCGGGGCTGCGCAGCAGACCTCCGACAACGTCAACACCGTGGCGGCCGCGGCCGAGGAACTCGGCGCGACCGTCCAGGAGATCGGCCGGCAGGTCGAGCAGGCCGCCGGCATGTCCGCCACCGCCGTCGGCGAGGCCCGCCGGGCCGAGCAGACCATGACCGACCTCGCCGCCGCCGCGACGCGCATCGGCGACGTGGTCGGCATGGTCTCGACCATCGCCGGGCAGACGAACCTGCTGGCGCTCAACGCCACGATCGAGGCCGCCCGCGCCGGCGAGGCGGGCCGCGGCTTCGCGGTGGTCGCCGCCGAGGTCAAGGAACTCGCCGCGCAGACCACCCGCGCCACCGAGGAGATCAGCCGTCAGGTCGCCTCGATCCAGACGGTCACGGGCGACGCGGCCGGGGCGATCCAGGGCATCACCGCTCAGATCGAGGCGATGAACCAAGTGTCGACCAGCATCGCCGCCGCGGTGGACCAGCAGGGCGTCACCACGCAGGACATCGTGCGCAGCATGGGGCAGGCGTCGGCCGGCACCGGCACGATGACTCTGGAGATCGCCGAGGTCGCGCGGGTCGCTGGCGATGCCGGCGAGGCCGCGGACTCGGTCGCGCAGGCGTCCGACTCGCTGGCGACGCGCTCGGAGCAGCTCCGCGCCGAGGTGGCGCAGTTCCTCCGCAACGTGCGGGCGGCGTAGAAGCGAACGGGACCCGAGGCGGCCTCAGGCCGCCTCGGCCGGGAGCGGCGCGGGCTTGTGCGCCGCGCGCCCCGCGAAGGCCTGGGCGGCCAGGGGCAGCTCGATCGCCGCGCAGAGCCCGCCTTCGGGGCGGTTCTCCAGCCGCAGGCGCCCGTTATGGGCCTCGACGATGGCCTGCACGATCGAGAGGCCCAGGCCGAAGCCGCTGGCCTCGTTGAGATTGCGCGCCCGGTCGCCGCGCACGAAGGGCTGGAGCATCGCCTCGCGCTCCGCCTCCGGGATCCCCGGGCCGTTGTCCAGGATGCAGACCCGGACGCCGCGCTCGGAGGCCTCCATCTGCACGTCGGCCCGGCCGCCGTACTTCACGGCGTTGTCCACGAGGTTGGTCACCGCCCGCTGGAGTTCCTCGGGCCGGCCCTGCACCAGGACGTGCCGGCTGCGGCTGACGCTGACCGGGGCGCCGAAATCCGAGAAGTCGTCGCAGACCGTCTGCACCACCGAGGCGAGGTCCACGAGGCTGTGGCTGTTCGCGTCGCGGATCTGGCCGTCGCGCACGAAGGAGAGCGCCGCCTCGACGAGGCCGTTCATCTGGTCGAGGTCGCGCAGGGTCGAGGCCCGGGCGTTCTCGTCCTCGATGAACTCGGCGCGCAGGCGCAGCCGGGTGATCGGCGTGCGCAGGTCGTGGCTGATCGCCGCCAGCATCTGCGTCCGGTCGTCGATCAGGCGGCGGACGCGCGACCGCATCCGGTCCAGCGCCCGCGACACGGCGAGCACCTCGCGCGGCCCCGCCTCCGGCAGCGCCACGTGGTCGTCGCGGGCGCCGAAAGCTTCCGCCGCGCCCGCGAGCCGCTTCAGCGGCGCCGTGAGGGCGCGCGTGGCCCAGACGCAGAGCAGCGCCAGCGTCAGCGCCAGGAACACCACGGTGAAGATCAGCGCGCCCTGGCGAGGTCCCCGCAGAGGATCGTTCGGCAGCGTCGCCTGGACCCGCACACCCGCCGGCGTGACGATGCCGATATGGAGGCGGCCGTCCGACTTGTCGCGCGCCGGATCGGCCGCGGCGAGGTCGGTGATCGTGACCGGCCGGCCGGCGCCGTAGCGCAGCTTGCGGATCACCGGCAGGTCGGGGGCCGGCTTCGCCCCCGGCGGCACCGTCCCGTCCCAGGGCTCGACTTGGATCAGCGGCAGGCTGCGGCCGCTCGCCAGCAGCGCCGGTCGCGCCGCCGGGTCGGCGGCGTCCATGAGCCTCACCAGAACGCCGAGGCGGCTCGCGGCCACGCCCGGCAGCGTGTCGGGATTCTGCGACTCGTGCAGCATCAGGAACGCCGCGGTGGCGACCACGTGCGCCACCGCGATGCCGGCGACCACGAGCAGCGCGATCTGGCCCGCGATGGTCTTCGGACGCAGCCGCGCGCGGAGCCGCCCCAGCCCGCTCATGACCGCGTGACCTCCGGCGTGAACAGGTAGCCCCCGGAGCGGATCGTGCGGATGAACTCGGGGTTGCGGGTGTCGCGCTCGATCTTCTGGCGGATCCGGGAGATCAGCACGTCGATGCTCCGCTCGAACGGGCCCGCGGCCCGACCCTGGGTGAGGTCGAGGAGCTGGTCCCGCGACAGCACCCGCCCCGGCCGGAGGCAGAGGGCGTGGAGGAGGTCGAACTCCGCACCGGTGATCGAGATCCGCGCACCCTCGGGCGAGAGGACCTGACGCAGGGAGACGTCCAGCGTCCAGCCCGAGAAGTGCAGGCGCCGCCGCTCGTCGGCGTCCGGCGCCTCGGCGGCGACCCGGCGCAGGATGGCACGAATGCGGGCGAGCAGTTCCCGCGGGTTGAACGGCTTGGCGAGGTAGTCGTCGGCGCCGAGTTCGAGGCCGAGGATCCGGTCCACGTCCTCGGATTTCGCGGTCAGGATCAGGATCGGGATCTGCGAGGTACCGCGCAGGCGCCTGCACAGGCTCAGACCGTCCTCGCCGGGAAGCATCAGGTCGAGCACGATGAGGTCGATCCGCGCCTCCGCCAGGACCCGGTCCATGTCGGCGCCGTCGCCGGCCAGCGTGACGCGGCAATCGTTGCCGCGCAGGTAGCGCGCGATCAGCGCCGAGATCTCCCGATCGTCCTCGACGACGAGGATGTGGGGTGTTGCGGGTGCGCTCATCGCGAAGGAATCGGTCTGCGGTTCGGCCTGCATCATCAAGCTATTATGACCCCGTCCGCCGATTATTCGAAGATGGGGCACGGAACCATTTTGTAAGCGCGTGTTTCCCGCACGGACCTGAACTGAGTTGCCGCACGGCGTCACATCACAGGGGGGAACGATGACCGGAACCGAGGATCGGAAGGACCTGATCGCGCCGAAGCCGCCGGAACTCGCCTCGCCCTGGCGCACCGAGGCGCGGGCGGCGCTGCAGGAAGAGGCCCGGGCCTTCGCCCGCGACACCGTCCTGCCGCTCGCCGACGAGCTCGACCGTCACAAGGCCGAGATGCCGCGTTCGCTCATCGACGCCATGGCGGAGAAGGGCTGGTTCGGCATCACGATCCCGGCGGAGCACGGCGGCCTCGGGCTCGGCGTGTTCGAGTACTGCCTCGTCTCGGAGGAGCTGGCCCGGGCCTGGCTCTCGGTGGGCAGCATCCTGGCCCGCGGTCAGGGCCTCGGCACCCAGACCCTCGACCCGGACCGCCGGGCGGAGCTGATCCGGCGCTCGGCCCGGGGGCAGTGGATCGGCTCGATCTCGCTGTCGGAACCCGATGCCGGGTCCGACCTCGCCGGCGTGCAGACCCGCGCGGTGCGCGACGGAGACCGGTGGCGGATCACCGGGACCAAGCGCTGGGCGGGATTCGCCAAGGGCGCCGACTTCATCGAGGTCCTGGCCCGGACCCGCGACCCGGAGCCGGGTGAGTCGCGCTCGGCCGGCCTCGAGCCGTTCCTCGTGCTCAAGGAGCGCGACAGCTTCCCGCCCGGCGTGACCGGCCGGGTGATCGACAAGATCGGCTATCACGGCTTCCAGACCTTCGAGCTGAGCCTGGAGGACGTGTGCGTGCCGGAGAGCGACCGGCTCACCGGGCTCTACGGCGACCAGGGGGCGGACGCGGATTCCGGAGGGTTCGCCGCCGTCCAGCGCGGCCTCAACATCGCCCGGGTGCACACGGCGGCCCGGGCCGTCGGCGTCGCACGCGCGGCGGTCGAGGATTGCCAGAGCTACCTGCAGGAGCGCGTCCAGTTCGGACACCCGATCGGCGACTTCCAGGCGCTGCGCTTCGCGCTGGCCGACATGGCCGCCGAGGTCGCGCAGGCGCGGGCCTTCTGGCATCAGGTCGCCCACCTCCTCGACCAGGGCGAGGCCGCCGAGAGCGAGTCGGCGATGGTGAAGCTCTTGGCCACCGAGATGGCGGTTCGGGTCACCAACCAGGCGATGCAACTCCACGGCGGCAACGGCTACACCACCGAGCGCCGGGTCGAGCGCTACTGGCGCGACGCGCGGCTGACGACGATCTTCGAGGGCACGAGCGAGATCCAGCGGCGGATCATCAGCGACCGCATGCTGCCGCGGCCCGGGGCCTGACCGAACGGGAGCGATCGCGCGCGGCCGTGCGGCGAATCGTCGATCGGGACTCCCCGCCCGGCGCCGCCCGGCTACCTCAGGACTCTGTCCTGCCCGGCGGACCGGGTGCCGCCATCCGGAAGCCCCGTGTCGAAGCCCATCAGCGATTACGCCCTCATCGGTGACACCCATTCCTGCGCGCTGATCGCCCGGGACGGCTCCATCGACTGGCTGTGCTGGCCGCGCCACGATTCGCCGGCGCTGTTCGTGAAGCTCCTCGACGACGAGAAGGGCGGATCGTGCAGCCTCGCCCTCGACGGCCCGACCGGGAGCGCGCGCCGCTACCTGCCGGACACCAACATCCTGGAGACGACCTTCACCACGGAGACCGGCCGGGCGCGCCTCGTCGACCTGATGCCCGTCAACCCGCCGAGCCCGGAGCCCGACGAGGGGCCGGACGGCGAGAGCGAGAGCCGCCTGATCCGGCTGCTGACCTGCGAGCAGGGCCGGGTCTCGGGCGTGTTCCGGATCCGTCCGACCTTCGACTACGCCCGCCGCCCCTGCACCCCGCTGGTCGAGGGCGGGTCGGTCCTGTTCGAGGCCGGTGACTGGCGCGTGCGGGTCAACGCGCACGCGTGCCCGACCCTCGCGGGCGACGCGGCCGAGGTCCGCTTCGACCTCGCGGAGGGCGAGACCGCCTACCTGGTCCTGACCCACGGCGAGGACCAGGACGAGGCCTGCATCGAGGATTTCGCCGGCGCCCAAAGGCGGCTGGAGTCGACCGCCGATTACTGGCGCCGCTGGTGCGCCCGGAGCACCTATCGCGGCGCCTACCGGGACGCGGTGATGCGGTCCGCCCTGTGCCTGAAGCTGCTGACCTACTCGCCCTCGGGCGGGATCGTGGCGGCGGCCACGGCCGGCCTGCCCGAGGCGGTCCCGGGCAACCGCAACTACGATTACCGCTTCACCTGGATGCGGGACGCCGCCTTCACGGTCACCGCCTTCGTGATGCTGGGCTACGTCCGCGAGGCGTCCGAGTTCCTGCGCTTCCTGCGCGAGCGCGACGGCACCTTCGGGCGGGAGACGCGGCTCATGTACGGCATCGCCGGCGACATGCCGCCGGAGGAGGCATTGAGCCACCTCGCCGGCTGGAACGGCGTGGGGCCGGTGGTGATCGGCAACATCGCCGAGTGCCAGGACCAGCACGACATCTACGGCGAGCTGCTCCGGGCCCTGTGCGTCTTCCTCGAGGCGGTCGATTACGACCCGCCCGAGAAGGTCAACGACCGGCTGCCGGAGGTGCTGGACAACCTCACTGCCCGGGCCATCCGTCACCGCCACGACGCGGATAACGGCATCTGGGAGCTGCGCACCGGGCCGCGCCAGCAGGTCCACACCAAGGCGATGATCTGGGTCGCCCTGCGGGACGCGGCCCGGATCGCCCGCAACATCGCGGGCGTGCCGGAGGCGAAGATCGCCGAGTGGGAGCGGATCGCCGCCGAGGTCCGGTCGGAATACCTGGAGAAGGGCTGGAACGCCGAGAAGCGGGCCTATGTCGGCGCCTACGATTCGCACCACCTCGACGCCGCGGTCCTGCGCGTCGCCCTGTTCGGGGCCCTCGACCCGCGGGAGCCGCGCATGCGCGAGACCCTGGCGGCGGTCGAGCGCGAACTGGGCGTCGGCGACCTGATCTACCGCTACCGCATGGAGGACGGGCTGGAGGGCGACGAGGGCACGTTCACGGCCTGCGCGTTCTGGCGGGTCGGCTGCCTCGCCCTCGACGGGCGGACCGGCGAGGCCAGGGCCGCCTTCGAGCGCCTGATCGCCCGGTGCAACGATGTCGGGCTGCTCGCCGAGGAGATCGACCCGGCCACCGGGGCGCAGCGCGGGAACACGCCGCAGGGCTTCTCCCACATGGCCCTGATCAACGCCGCGCTGCGGCTGGAGGACAGCATCGCGCGCTTCGGCGTGGACGACGGGGCGGAGACCGTCACGCGGTCGGCCGCCGAGTAGCGGCGCCCCGGCCCCCGGCACGGGCCGGTCCGCGCCACGTCGCCGTTGACCAAGCGAGTGTCGCTGGCGTGGCAGCGGGCGGCCGGTCCGGCGACGATAGTTTCGGGGCCTGAATGGCTCCGGAGGTCCCATGCTCGACGTGACGCCGACCCCTCTGCAGCGTCTCTGGTGCGAGCGCCGTCGCGGCTACAGCCTGCCGGCCGAGTTCTACCTGAGCCCCGAAGTCTTCAAGGCCGACATGGCGGTCATCTTCGGCCGCCACTGGATCTACGTCGGCGTCGAGCCCGACGTGCCGGAGGCCGGCGACGTCATGGTCGTCGACATCGGCAAGACCTCGGTGGCGATCGTCCGGGACGACGACGGCGCCGTGCGGGCCTTCCACGATAGCGCCTACGATCCCGCCGGCCGGGCCGCCCGGATCGCCGCGGCCCTGACGGCGCTCGATCCGCGGCACGTCCTGTTCCCGGAATCCATAGACGGCGGCGACGTCGCCCGCCGGGTCGCGGTCCGGCTCGGCGCGCTGCTGTTCACCCAGGCCGAGGGCGTCTCCGCCTCCGGGCTGGTCCGCCCGGCGCGGGGCCGCAGCGTCGAGCAGCGGGCCGCGCCGGGCCTGCTCGCCACCGTCGCCCCGGACGCGGTGGCCGAGTATGCCGGGCCGCCCCGGGAAGCGCGGCCGCTGGCGGTCGCGGTGGCGAAGCCCGCGCCCGCCGGGACGGCGGTCCTCTCGGTGCGGCACGTCCCGGCAGACCCCGCCACGGTGCCGCTCGCCCTCGCCGCGTTCGTCACCGCGGCGGGCAGCGGCGTCACCGACCTCGACGCGTTCCGGCAGCTCGTCGCGGCGCTCCGCGCGACCCCGGGCGCGAGCCGGGTCCTGTGCGATTCCGGGCAGATGCCGCGCCGGACCCAGGTCGGCGCCTCCAGCACCATCCTGGCGGCGACCTGCTACCTCGCCCTCGGTATCTCGGGCGCGCCGCAGCACCTGCAGGGTGTCGCGGGCTGCGAGCACGTCGTGGCAGTCAACACCGACCTGCACGCGGCGATGATCGAGCGGGCGGGCCTCGCCATCGTGCAGGACGCGCAGGCGGTCATGCCCGCCCTGCTGCGGCTCCTGGCCGAGGAAGCCGCGTGCCCGGTGGGCAGCCCGTGACCAGCGTCGTGCTCCTCTCCGCGGGACGGCATCCGGTCTCGGGCGCGACGGCCCTGCCGCGGCTGGAGGCCCAGGCGATCCGCCTCGCGACGGGCCTCGGCGAGGCCGTGAGCCTCCACGCCGGGCCGGCCGCGGCCGCCGTCGCGGACGCGCTGGGCCACGGCCTGTCCCGGATCGTCCACGTCCGCGTGCCGGCGGGGGGCAGATCCGGTGCCGGCCCTCTCCGCGCGCCTCGCGGGGATGGCGCCCGGCCTGATCCTCGCGGGCCGTCGCGGGCAGGGGGCGACGAGACCGGGATGGTTCCCTACGCGGTCGCAGAGGCCCTCGACTGCCTCCTGATCCCCGATATCGTCGCCCTCGCGCCCGGCGACGCGGGCGAATTATCCCTCGACCAGACCCTCGGCCGCGGTGCCCGCCGCCGCGTGCGCCTGCGCGGTCCGGTCCTGGCCACGATCCATCCCGACGCGCCCGCGCCGCTCCCCTTCGCCTACGGGCAGGCGCCGCACGGCGTGATCGAGACCGTTGCGGGAGACCCGGCCGCGGCGGCGGCCCCCGTCCCGGTCTTCGAGGAGCGCCCCTATCGCCGCCGGCCGAAAATCGTGAAAGGTGCGCCGTCCGGCGGCTCGGCGGGGGAGCGGCTGAGGGCGGCGACCGGAGCGGCCGCGTCCGGCGGCGGGCGCCTTCTCGTCCGTCCCGAGCCCGACGAGGCCGCCCCGGAGATCCTGGCTCACTTGCGCCGGATCGGCGTCCTCGGCCCGCCGGCCCGCAAATCCCGATGAGGAACCCGATGGCTATGACCTCCGACGATCTCCTGGCCCGGCTGCGCGCGCTCGGGGTCGCCTACAAGCTCTACGAGCACGCGCCGGTCCTGACCGTCGAGGCGATGATGGCGGCCTGCGGCGACATCGTCGGCGCGCACACCAAGAACCTGTTCCTTCGCGACGGCAAGAAGACGTACTTCCTCGTCACGCTCCGTCACGACGCCCAGGTGGACCTGAAGGCGTTCCGGGCCGTCCTCGGCGCGCGGGGCGGCCTGTCCTTCGCCAGTGCCGAGGCGCTCGGCGCGCAGCTCGGCGTCGCGAGCGGCGCGGTGTCGCCGCTCGCCGCCCTCAACGCCGCGCCGGGCAGCGTGCGGATCTTCGTCCAGGACAGCCTGCTCGCGGAGGCGCGGATCAACGTCCATCCCCTGGTGAGCACGCGCACCCTCAACCTCGCGCCCGACGACCTGCTGGCCGCGCTCCGCGCGGAGGGTCACGCGCCGGAGCCGTTCGCGCTGCCGGGGGCGTCGCAGGCGGCCTGACACGGTCCCCTGCGAGGCCGCGCGGGACGTCGCGCTCAGCAGGCGGCGACGTTGACCGCGAGGCCGCCGAGGGAGGTTTCCTTGTACTTGGCCTGCATGTCGTGGCCGGTCTGGCGCATCGTCTCGATGACCTGATCGAGGCTGACGAAATGCACCCCGTCGCCGTGGAGGGCGAGGGATGCGGCCGCCACCGCCTTGTTGGCACCGAAGGCGTTGCGCTCGATGCAGGGGATCTGGACGAGCCCCCCGATCGGGTCGCAGGTCATGCCCAGATGGTGCTCCATGGCGATCTCGGCGGCGTTGGCGACCTGCCGCGCGTCGCCCCCGAGGACGGACGCGAGCCCGGCCGCCGCCATGGCGGCCGCGGAGCCGACCTCGCCCTGGCAGCCGACCTCGGCGCCCGAGATCGAGGCCCGGCGCTTGATCAGACCGCCGATCGCCGCGGCGGCGAGGAGGTAATCGCGGCCGCGCGCCTCGCTCCAGCCGGGATAGAAGTCGACGATGTAGCGCAGCACCGCCGGCACGATCCCGGCCGCACCGTTGGTCGGCGCCGTGACGATCCGGCCGCCGGACGCGTTCTCCTCGTTCACCGCCAGGGCGAACAGGCTGATCCAGTCCATGATCTCGTGGGCCGGCCGGCTGTTCGTGAGGCGGTTCGCCTCGAGGGTCTCGTGCAGGCGCTTCGCGCGCCGCCGGACCCTGAGGCCGCCGGGCAGCTCGCCGTCCATGCGCAGGCCACGACTGATGCAGGCCAGCATGGCGTCGCGGACGGCGTCGAGCCCGGCCTCGATCTCCGCCTCGCCGCGCAGGGCGCGCTCGTTGGCCATCTGGACCTGCGGGATGGTGAGGCCGGTCTCGGCGCAGATCCGCAGCAGGTCGGCACCGCTCTCGAACGGGTGGGGCACCGCGACGGCGCCGCGGCCGCCGGTCTCCCCCGCCCCCTCCTCCTCGACGAAGCCGCCGCCGACCGAGTAGCAGACCACCTCGTCCAGCACGGCGCCGTCGGCGTCCAGGGCGCGGAAGCGCATGCCGTTGGTGTGGCGGGGCAGGACCTCGGCGAAGTTGAAGACAAGGTCCTTCGTCGTGTCGAAGGCGACGCCCGGCAGGCCGATGGCGCCGGTCTCGGCCAGGGTTCGCGTGTAGCCCGTCACGGCGTCCGGATCGACGGTCGCGGGCTCGTGGCCGAGCAGGCCGAGGAAGATCGCCACGTCGGTGCCGTGGCCGCGCCCGGTCCAGGCGAGGGAGCCGAAGATCTCCGCGGACACCCGCGCGACGCCGGCCCGGCCGGAGACGCGGTCGCGGAAGCGGCGCGCGGCCACCATGGGCCCGATCGTGTGGGAACTCGACGGGCCGATCCCGATCTTGAACAGATCGAAGGCGCTGATCATCGCGCGGCGGCTCTCTCCAGCGGGCCGGCCCCGAAGGCGGCTTCCTGCAGCAAGCCATACACGTAGGTCGCGAAGGACCGCCAGCACTCAACCCGGTATGTCGGGACCGGGCCGGGGCGACGGATCAGCACGATCTCGGCTTTGCCGAGGAGCGTGCGGGTGACGCTGCCCGCCGGGAAGGCAGCGTCGCCGAGGTCGAGGGGGCAGCCGGCGTTGAGGGCGATCGCGGCCGCGTCCCCGCGGACGTCGATCCCGACATTGCGGTGCGACACGTCCACGAGGGCGTGCGTCCGGCCGGCGAGGTCGGTGCTCACGGCGGCGGCCAGGATGTCAGCATCGGTCTCGGGCGCGTCGATCAGCCACTCGTCGGGGCCGAGGCGGGCGATCCACCGAGTCTCGTCGCCCGACAGGGTGTTGATCGGGCGGTCGAGGGGGAAACCGGCCGCCGACGTGCGGGGACCGCGCAGGCGCAGGGAGAAGCGCGCCTCGGCTTCGGCCGGCCGGATCAGGAGTCCGGCGCCGGCCGGCGCCTCGGTGCGGCCGAGCGGGAGCGCCCGGGCGGTGCGGTAGCGTGCCTCAAGCATGGATGCGCTCCCCCTTGGGATCGAAGAACACTGGCTCGGCCACGGTCGCGGTGGTGAAGCCGTCCGGGGTCGTGACGTGGAGGGTCCGGCCGAGCAGGTCCCGCCCGCCCGTCACGAGGGCCAGCGCGATGGAGCGGTCGCAATTCGCGCTCCAGTAGCTCGAGGTGACGTGGCCGAGCATCCGCATCGGGATCGGCTGGTTCGGGTCGGCGACGACCTGGGCGCCCTCGTCGAGGACGCATCGCGGGTCGTCGGTGACGAGCCCGATCAGCTGCTTGCGGCCGGAGGCGACCCCGTCGGGCCGGGCGAGCGAGCGCTTACCGACGAAATCCGTCTTCGCCTTGGCGATCATGCCGGCCAGCCCGACAGCGTCCGGGGTGACGGTCCCGTCCGTCTCCTGACCGACGATGATGTAGCCCTTCTCGGCCCGGAGCACGTGCATCGTCTCGGTCCCGGGTCGCGAGGCCCTCGCGCAGCTCCAGCCGAAGATCTTGCTCACGCTCGCTAAGGTAATACGACCCATATGGTTACGATCTCTGCGATCTATTGCATTTTACAGTCGTCGATTATTACCCTGAGCTGAGCGAGCTTTTTATCAATGACAATGAAAAGCTACCGGCGGCCCCCTCACGGGCTTGCCTTTCTGCGACGCTTTCTGGCGGGAAGACGACACCTCCGGAATTTTACCGTCATGAATTCACAATGCACTGCAGCATTGGTGCCGATTTAGACAGCGATGAGAACATATTGTGCAGGAACGGCCGCGTTCCTTTGCAGGCGTATCGTTCGCGGCGCCGCCGCTTGTTCTTCACGCTCCCGCGATCATCGACTCGGTCACGCGGACCGCACGGTTCGCGCCCGGGCACGACGTCGCCGGATCGACGGCGATCCGAGAGGCTGACGATCGTTCTGCCGCAACGGTGAGCGGCACATCTGCGTCGAGGCCGAGTCCCGTTCCCGCGCGTCCGCACCGGATGCCCCAGTCCGCCTGACTCGGCGGCCCCGATGGGCTACGAGGCGTCCGGCCGAAGCAATGGACGCGTGGATGCGGTTAGAGATCGAGCGGAAGTTCCTCGTGGCAGGCGCGGGCTGGCGCGACGCGGCCACATCCATTCGGCACCTGAAGGACGGCCTGGTCGGTCATTTCGCGCGCGGGAAGGTCCGGGTGCGGCTCGACGGCGAGCGTGCCTGGCTGACGGTCAAGGGCGCCCGCGAAGGCATCGCCCGCGCGGAGTTCGAGTACGAGATCCCGCATGCCGACGGCGCCGCCATGGTCGATCAGGTGTGCACCGGCAACGTGATCGAGAAGTTCCGCTACTGCGTGCCGCACGACGGGCTGACCTGGGAGGTCGACGTCTTCCAGGGGTCGCTGGCCGGGATGGTCCTGGCCGAGGTCGAGCTCGCGCGGGCCGATCAGTCCTTCAGCAAGCCCGCTTGGCTCGGCGAGGAGGTGACCGGCGACCTGCGGTTCCGCCAGTCCACCCTGCTCCATCTCTGCTGCGAGGCCGGCCGGCCGATCACGATGGACGACGTGCTGCGGCTGCCGGTGGCCGCTTAGCGACGCGGCCGCGCTCAGCCCGTGCTGCGCAGGGCGCGGTCGAACAGGGCGCCAATCGCCGCCCAGCCGCGCTCCGCGCCTGCGCGATCGTGGACGGGGAAGTCCGGCATCATCCAGCCGTGCGCGGCGGGATAGGTCTCCGCCGCATACCGGACACTGGCTCGCGACAGCGCCGTCTCCAGCCGCTCGGCCATCGCGGACGGGTAGCTTCCGTCGTTCTCGGCGGCCGCGATATACACCTCGGCCCTCAGCGTGGGTGCCAGACGATGCGGGCTCGCAGGTTCCTCGGTCGCGAGATTGCCGCCGTGGAAGCTGGCGACGGCGGCGAACCGGTCCGGATACGTGCCGGCCGCCGTGATGGCCATGCGGCCGCCCATGCAGAAGCCTACCGCCCCGACCGCGCGCCCCGCGACGTCGTCGCGCGTGTCGAGATAGGCGAGGAGCGCCGCTGTATCGGTCGCGGCCTTGAGATTGTCCGTCGTCGCCATCAGCGGGCCGAGGATCGCTCGGAAGTCGCCTTTGAACACGTCCGCGGGGACGAAGGGGCCATAGGGCCCGTAGCGGTAGAAGAGGTCCGGTAACAGAACGAGATAGCCGCCGGTCGCGAGCCGCCGCGCCATGTCGACGAGGGCCGGTCGGATACCGCCGGCATCCATGTACAGGATCACGGCCGGCCAGGGCCCCGCGCCGTCCGGCGCGACGACGTGCGTCCCGCATACGCCGTCCTCGGTCCGGATCGCGACGTGCTCGTTGACCATGCTCGGTTCCTCGACGGGGCGCCCACACGTTCTGCGCCCGCCTTCGGAAAATCGCCAGGCCGTCGACCGCACCCCACGTCTCGGGCCGCCGGTCGCCATGAGCGAGGAGAAGGCCCGTGACCTGATCCGGTCCGGTGGTGCTGCGGCGACGGTCCTCGCCTGCGACCGAGCTATCCCGGTCGCTCCGCCGCGAAGCCAGCTGTCTGACGCGTTCCCGGCGCGGTCCGGTTTCGGTTTGTGGGCCGGACGGTATACGGGTCGCCACGGCGGCCCGCGCGGTGACGGCCCCGTCGCCCGCGCCGGTCTCCGGTCTCCCGATTTCACGATCCGCGGGGGCGCCGGCCTCCTTCGAGAAGGCTGCTCATGGACCAAGCGAAACCCCGGCGCGACACGACGATCGCGCGGGCAGGTGCGGGGCGGACGGGCTACGTCACGGTCCGGGGCGCGCGGGAGCACAACCTGCGCGACATCGACGTGGAGATGCCGCGCGACGCGCTCGTTGTGTTCACGGGCGTCTCCGGATCCGGCAAGTCCTCGCTGGCCTTCGGCACCCTCTACGCGGAGGCGCAGCGCCGCTACTTCGAATCGGTCGCGCCCTACGCGCGGCGGATGATCGACCAAGTCGGCGTCCCCGACGTCGACGCGATCGAGGGCCTCCCGCCCGCTGTCGCGCTCCAGCAGCAGCGCGGCACCCCGAGCGCGCGCTCGTCGGTCGGCAGCGTCACGACCCTGTCGAGCCTCGTGCGCCTGATGTACTCGCGCGCCGGCACCTACCCGCCCGGCCAGCCGATGCTCTACGCCGAGGATTTCTCGCCCAACACGCCGCAGGGCGCCTGCCCGTCCTGCGGCGGCCTCGGGCGGGTCTACCAGGCCACGGAAGCCTCGATGGTGCCGGACCCGTCCCTGACGATCCGCGAGCGGGCCGTCGCGGCCTGGCCGCAGGCCTGGGGCGGCCAGAACCTGCGGGACATCCTTGTCAGCCGGGGCGTCGACGTCGACACGCCCTGGAAAGCGCTGCCCCGGATGCTCCGGGACTGGATCCTGTTCACGGACGAGCAGCCGCAGGAGCCGGTCTATGCCGGCCTCACCCCGGAGCAGACGCGGCTCGCCCGCCGCCGTGGCCTGGAGCCGAGTTACATGGGCACCTTCACCAGCGCCCGCCGCCACGTGCTCGGCACCTTCACCAACTCGCAGAGCGCGCTGATGCGCCGCCGCGCCGCGCGCTACCTCGTGAGCGAGGATTGCCCGGCCTGCCACGGCAAGCGGCTGAAGCCCGAGGCGCTTTCGGTCACGTTCGCCGGGCTGGATATCGGCACGCTCTCGCGCATGCCGCTCTCGGCGGTCGCCGAGGCCCTAAGGCCGGCGGCCGAGGACCGGCAGCCCGAGGCCGACGCCGCATCCGCCACCCTCGACCGCGCGGTGGGCCGGAAGGACCGCGCCGAGCGTGCCGCGTCCGGTGGCTCGGCCCATGCGGGCGCGCCGGACGTGCGCGTCACGCCGAACCTGTCGATCGAGAAGCGCCTCGCCGCCCAGCGCCTGGCCTCGGACCTCATCGCGCGCATCGGGACGCTCGCGGATCTGGGCCTGGGCTACCTCTCGCTGGACCGTGTGACCACGACCCTGTCGTCGGGTGAGCTGCAGCGCCTCCGCCTCGCGACCCAGCTGCGCTCGCAGCTGTTCGGCGTCGTCTACGTGCTCGACGAGCCCACGGCCGGTCTGCACCCCGCCGACGGGGACGCCATGCACGACGCGCTGGCCGGGCTGCTCGCCGCGGGCAATTCGCTCTTCGTCGTCGAGCACGACATCGGCACCATGCGCCGCGCCGACTGGCTGGTCGACGTCGGGCCGGAAGCGGGCGAGAACGGCGGCACGATCCTCTACAGCGGGCCGCCGGAGGGCCTGCGTGACGTCGCGGCGTCCCGGACGCGGCTCTACCTGTTCGGGCTGGTGGAGGCGCCCCCGCGGCCGTCGCGGGAGCCCGCGGGGTGGCTGCGCCTCGAAGGCATCGTTCGCAACAACCTGAAGGGCGTCTCGGTCCCCTTCCCGATCGGGTGTCTCACCGCCGTGACCGGCGTCTCGGGCTCCGGGAAGTCGAGCTTGATCAGTCAGGCCCTGCTCGAGCTGGTCGGCGAGCGTCTCGGCCGGCCGGTGAAGACCGAGGACGAGCCGGACGATCCCCTGGACGAGGTGCCGGGCCCGTCGGAGGGCCGCATCGCCGGCGGCATGGACGGGATCGGGCGCCTGGTGCAGGTCGACCAGAAGCCCATCGGGCGCACGCCGCGCTCGAACCTCGCCACCTACACGGGCCTGTTCGACGCCGTCCGCAAGCTGTTCGCCGCGACCCCGGAGGCTCGGCGGCGCCGCTACGATGCGGGCCGCTTCTCCTTCAACGTGGCCAAGGGGCGCTGCCCGGCCTGCGAGGGCGAGGGCTTCGTCAGCGTCGAGTTGCTCTTCATGCCGAGCGTCTACGCCCCCTGCCCGACCTGCCACGGCACGCGCTACGCGCCGGAGACGCTGGCGGTGACGTGGAACGGGCTGAGCATCGCGGACGTGCTCGCGCTGACCGTCGACCGGGCCTGCGCGGCCTTTGCGGACGAGCCGTCCGTGCTGCGGCCGCTCACCGTGCTGCGCGATCTCGGCCTCGGCTACCTGCGGCTCGGCCAGCCGGCGACCGAACTCTCCGGTGGAGAGGCCCAGCGCATCAAGCTCGCCACCGAGCTGCAGCGCGGGCAGCGCGGCGGCACGCTCTACGTCCTCGACGAGCCGACGACCGGCCTGCACCCGACCGACGTCGACCGCCTCATGGTCCAGCTCAACGGTCTGGTCGACGCGGGCAACACCGTCGTCATTGTCGAGCACGACATGCGCGTCGTCGCCCGGGCCGACCACGTGATCGACATGGGCCCTGGCGGCGGCGACCAGGGCGGCACCGTCGTGGCCGCCGGCCGGCCCGAGATCGTCGCCGCGGCCGCGGCCGGCCGCACGGCGCCCTATCTGCGCGAGGAACTCGCGACGGTCCGCACGCGGCCGCCGGGCTGAGGTCACCCACCGCGGCCGGCACAGGGCTCAAAGGACGAAGGCGTGCCGCGCGCACACGTCACGCGCCGGGTTGCCGGCAGTGGTCCGACGGTCTGGCCGGTCGATCGTGTTCCGCGTCTTGCGCGCCGGAGAACGCGCTGCGGTGCAGTATCGATTAAAGTGAGGTTTGCGGGATCAGTACTGAGCCGCCGGAGTTTCAACCGTTACTGCTAAATTCTCCGGAGGATCGCCATGGGCCTCACCGCGTTCGCCGTGTTCGTCATTCCGTGGGTCCTGCTCGCGGTGTTCCTCACGCGGTCCCCTTCAACGCTTCGCCTGGGGACCGCTTCCGCGCCGTGGCGGTCTATCCCGACCCACAAGGAGATGGCCCGCGCCGACCGTCACGCGCTGCACCCGCATGGGCAGCGGGCGGGCGAGACGGACGGAGTCTCGGGCCGGGACCAGCGCGGTCGGACCGATCCGCCCGCGGGCGGTGCGCTGGGCACGAGCGTGGAGCCCACGGAGCCCGACGACAAGCTCAGCTAGCAGATCCGCGCCGGGCATTCCGGCCGGACGTCAACGGCCGATCCAGCGCCGTCGGCGTGCCGCGCGGCGGACGGATGATCATGCCCTGACCCGTACCGCGCCGCCGCAGACCCGACTTTCAGGGTGGCCCCCGTGCGGGCCACGGCACCCCGCCGAACCCGGAGAAGCGCCGGTCACGCGCCCACGGTCGCCTGCGGCCTGCAGACGCTGTCGCGCACCGCGGGAATGTCGTCGTAGCCGTCGACGGTGCAGAAATACGTGCACACCAACCAAGCGGCCAGGGCGAGGCAGAGAACGCCGTTGTAGACCCACAGGCCGATCACGCGCCGGCTCGGCAGGTTCGGCAATCCAACGACGGAGCCCGGTACCCAGTCGACCGCGAACACGATCGTGCAGAAGGCCCCCAGCACGCCGGCCATCATCACGGCGAGAGCGGTGGACGTCATGTGCCCTCCCGATCCCGCTCTCGGCCGGACATGCAGGGCGTTACGCCGACGCGACCGGCGCGGGCACGACACCTTGGGGCGGACACGCGCAGCCGAACTCCTGTCACAACTCCCTCCTGACCCTCCGATCCGTGCCACACCAGCTAACCGGGACGGCGCCCCCACGTCGAGATCGGAAAACGCGCCGCACCTTCGTAGGACGCGCCGAAGGCAATAAAGGTTGGCGGAGTACGCTGCCGAGCGGTTCGGCCATGGCCCTCGAAGGCTCGGTAGGCGCGCTGGGGTTCGAACCTGGGACCCGCTGCGTTAAGAGGACGACGCTCCGGGCGCCGAGACGCGCATGTTCTGCTTACCGGCGTCGCCGACAGCTTGAGCGCGTTCCCGAAATCGATGGACCCGCCGATTGTCCAACGCGGGGCACCGCCGAAGTCGCTCTGCGTGCTTGCCGGAAGTCGCCTCGCCGAACAGACCGCTGCCGCCGCGAATTCTCGGCCGGGAAAGAACGCCTGGTCGTGTTCGACGACTTCCCTGGCTTCGGCCTGCGCGTCGGCGCGGGCGGCTCGCGGCAGCGGATCGTCCAATGCCGCAACGCGATCGATCAGACAGAGCGGGACACCGTCGGCCGGGTCTTGCTGCTCTCGTCGACCGATGCCTGGCGAGCGGCGAGCGAGCGGCCGGTGCTGGCCAAGTCAGGTTGGATCCGCGCGCCGAGGAGCGACGCGCCAAGGCGTGGGCCGTCGTGACGTCCGGGTCGAACACTGAGCAGCCACCTGGAAGCTGCGCGAGCCGCTCCACGCTATGAGCCGGGCGACAGTCATCGAGCGCCTCGGGGTGATCTTGAAGAGGAACGAGCCGGACGCGGCGAAAAGGGCGCGGGCCACGCTCTCAGCCATCTATGCGTGGCTGATCGAGAACGGCAGGGCCGAGCCCAACCCGGTAGTCGGCACGATCGAGACGGCCCAGGAGGAGAAGCGCTGCCGGGTTGCTCTCGCCCGACGAGATCAAGGCTGCGTTGAAGGCTTGTCGGGATGACGACTTCGGCCGCATCGTCCGCTCGCGAACGCGGACCGGTCAGCGCCGCGAGGAGGTGGCGGGCATGACGCGGGCCGAGCTCGATCTGGCGAGCGGCATCTGGCGACTACCGGGCCGGCGGACCAAGAATAGTCTGCTGCTCGACGTGCCACTGTCCCGCGCCTCGACCTGCTCGCAAAGGTCCAGCCCAGTGCTGGCTGGCCGCTCCTGTTCGGTGGAGGCGCCGCCAGGTTCTCGGGATTCTTGAACGCGAAGGCCGCGACAAACAAGCGGTCTGGCGTCACGGAGTGGCGGTTGAACGATCTGCGGCGGACGGTGTCCACCCGCATGAACGAGCGGGGCGTGCTGCCTCACGGTGTCGATGCTTTGTTCGACCACATCTCGGGATCCCGAGATGTGGTCGATGTCTACAACCACACCCTCTATAACGTTGAAAGGAGGGTGGCGCTCGATCAGGAGTCGAATTTCTCTCGGTCACACAGTCGTTGCGGACCGTTCAATCAGGTATTTCGTAGCTAAATTATCAAATGAGCGTAGCACTGTTTCCGAATCTAAAGATTATTATGGCTCGATTTCGACTTTTTGTTACGTAGAGCCGAACATTCGACGGCAATTGGGAAATAATAAAAAAATTTGTCTACGCGATGGTGTTTGATCGAGTCGAAAATGGAGAGCTTAGATCGGAATTTACTTTGCTTTATCTGAATTGGCCGTCAACAAATCTTCAGTGAAATTACCCGTATCCGTATGGGTGATATTTGCCGTATTTGCAGTCGAAGATAGATTCAGATGCGAATGATTCGCGGCTGGGCCCCCGGGGTTTCAGTGGCTGAACTCGGAGCCGACAGATGGGTACCAAGAAGCTCGCGATCATTGTCAACTGTTATAATTACGAGAGATATATAGTCGAAGCGATCGAAAGTGTGAGTTTTCAACTCCATGATGACTGTGAACTGGTCGTCGTTGACGATGGATCGACAGACAATTCGTGGACTTTAATTCAGGGTACTGGTGTAAAATGTCTGCGTAAGGAAAACGGCGGTCCTGTAAGCGCCTGCGTACTCGGCTTAGATAATACGACAGCGAGGCACGTTCTGTTCTTGGATGCTGATGATAAGATTTCTTCAGGTGCTTTACAGAAAATTGTCGGGGCATTAGATGACAAATACTCTAAGCTCCAATTCCCCTTGTCAATAATCGATGAAAAAGGGGATGAACAAGGTAGAATTTTCCCTGATCTGAGCGCCCAGAAAACAAAAAATTCCTACATTCAGGACATATCTGAAACAGGAGTATATGTTTCACCTCCGACCTCGGGGAATATTTTTCGAAGAGACGTGTGCGATCTTCTTCGAGAGGCATCCTATGATACGGTGGACGGTGTAATCCTTATTGCGGCTCCGTTCATGGGCGAAATCTACACGTTCAATGAGGCGCTGGGCTACTATAGGGTTCACGATAAAAATATGTCCTCGACCGGGCGCTTGCCTTCAGTCGAGCGGCTTCAATACAGTCAAGAACGATTTTCCAATCGTTTGGAACATTTGAAGCATATACTTTCCGTCAGAAAAATTGATCATGACATTATTGGGAGTCGCAGAAATTATATATACTTGAGAGACCAGATATACATCAATATTGTCTCTGGGGAAAAGCTCACGTTGAAACAGGTAGTCGAGCTGGCGGAATATTTTCCGAAATGGTATGGTTCCGCGAGGAGATTGATAACCTTGAGCGCGGCGATCTCCATGATCTTCTTACCTAATCGTGTAGCAAAACTGATACTTCGTGTCAGGTTGAATGGTAGAACACTGCTCGCCAGAACCGCAAAATCTATCCTCAGTTACGCCCGTGGCGCCATCATCAGGCCGGGGCGCAAGGCTCTCCATGAGTGAAACTGAGCTAAGGTTTCGGCCTTCGAGCGTCCTGTCGATATCGATTGTGCATGGGTCTTCGACGTCGCAACCCAGGCGTCAAGGTTGCCGCAGCGGATGCCGGACCAGCGCACACTGAGCTGTCGCGGCGGTGGCGCATTGCCTGCCCGGCCGATCCGGCGGCGCGTGGTCGCGCTCAAGCCTGACTCCCGGCACAGGCGCTCTTCACGCCGATGGTCAGGATTATCATCGGCAGTCGCACCGCGCCGAAGGTTCCGCCCGCGCCCCCGGCTGACAGGTGCCGCGCCACCCGCGCGCAGACTAAGCTCCCAGCCCTGAGCCGACCTCAGCCTTGCCGGCATTCGTCGCTCGGGACTTCGCCGAAGCCATTCTGAGATATGTCGCACTGCGGACGGGCCACATCCGGATCGACCCCTGCGCTGGGGCGCATGAGTGGCGTGCGAACCAACCTGTCGACTTGTTGATAACTATTCTTCCCAGCAGAAGAGCATGAAAGGCCATAAAATCAGTTTCCGTGCCAGATCAGTCTGACCTCCTGTCGCGGAGAGAGCACAACGGATCAAAAAGCGCTGTCTCGAGCCCGGCAATCACCGATTAGGCGACGCTGCATCCTCGACTCCGAGGGCCTACAGGCGCCACGCTGACGGCAAGCACCCGCCCGCGCAAGATTGCGGATGACGGGTCGATACGGATGGTTGGGAACGCGGCGATGTCGGGCGGTCAGGGCGGGAGCGGCGCAGATCCGGTCAACGGCACCGGCGGTCAGCCCGGGGCGGACGAGGTGGCGAACGGCACCGGCGCGGCCGGTGGAAACGGCGGCGCTTCTGCCCAGGGGAGCGGCGGAGGTGCGGGCGGTGCCGCAGGCTCGGTCGGAGGCGCCGGCGGCAACGGGGGCGCGGCGGCTGGTGGAACTGTCACCAACACGTCGGGAACGGGTGGCGCCTACTCGACCAACACGGGCTCCAGCTTTTTCGGGGGGGCTGGCGGGGCTGGCCTTGCCGGTCCGAATCCCGGCGACGGCGGCGGCGGCGGCGGCGGCGGCAGCCACGGCCAGTACCTCTCCAACACCGGGAATGGCGTAGGCTTCACCTTTTCGCGGACAGGCGGCACCGGTGGAGCGGGCGGTGCCGGCAACGGGACGGGCGGAGGTGGTGGCGGCGGCAGCGGTGGTTACGGCTTCGTGGAGCCCGGCCCCGGATCCTTCATCGCCAGCGCTCAGATCACCGGCGGGAACGGCGGTGCCGGCGGTGCCGCCGGCGGTCCCGGCGCTTTCGGCGGTTCCGGCGGTGAGGGCGGCATCGGACTTTTCCTCTACGGGAGCACGGGCACCAACACCGGCCAGATCACGGGCGGAAACGGTGGTCTGGGCGGGGCCGCGAATGGTGGCACGGCGGGTATCGCGGGCCAGGGGGGAGCCGGTCTGTCCGGCGCGAACATCGCCATCACCAACACCGGCACGATCTCGGGCGGCTTCACCGGGGACTGTCAGGAATTCCGTGTGCGGGCGGCGGGTTGAACATCAGGCCGCCATGGCCCGGGTGAAGCGCTCGCCGAAGATGACGGCGAACTGCGCCTTGGCCATGACCCACTC